>NZ_CP034328.1:900000-1155000 GCF_003940805.1 Tabrizicola piscis | reverse complement strand
GCAAGGTAACACTTGCTGGAGGTCCGAACCAACACCCGTTGAAAAGGGTCTGGATGACTTGTGGCTAGGGGTGAAAGGCTAATCAAACCTGGAGATAGCTGGTTCTCCGCGAAAGCTATTTAGGTAGCGCCTCGGACGAATACCCACGGGGGTAGAGCACTGCATGGATGATGGGGGCCCACAGCCTTACTGAGTCTAAGCAAACTCCGAATACCGTGGAGTACTATCCGGGAGACACACGGCGGGTGCTAACGTCCGTCGTGAAGAGGGAAACAACCCTGACCTGCAGCTAAGGCCCCTAATTCGTGGCTAAGTGGGAAAGCATGTGGGACGGCCAAAACAACCAGGATGTTGGCTTAGAAGCAGCCATCATTTAAAGATAGCGTAACAGCTCACTGGTCTAGATAAGCTGTCCTGCGGCGAAGATGTAACGGGGCTCAAGCCACGAGCCGAAGCTCAGGATGCACAGCGATGTGCGTGGTAGCGGAGCGTTCTGTGATATAGCTCATCATGTCTTACTTGCCGCAAGGCGAGGACGGACATGGAGAGCTTTCTGCGAAGCCGGGCTGTAAGGCATCCGGTGGAGAGATCAGAAGCGAGAATGTTGACATGAGTAGCGACAAAGAGGGTGAGAGACCCTCTCGCCGAAAGTCCAAGGGTTCCTGCTTAAAGCTAATCTGAGCAGGGTAAGCCGGCCCCTAAGGCGAGGCCGAAAGGCGTAGTCGATGGGAACAGGGTTAATATTCCCTGGCCAGTGGGATGTGACGGATCTCGACGGTTGTCTGCCCTTATCGGATTGGGTGGGCTGCTTAGAGGTTCCTGGAAATAGCCCCACATCAGACCGTACCCTAAACCGACACAGGTGGACTGGTAGAGTATACCAAGGCGCTTGAGAGAACCACGTTAAAGGAACTCGGCAAAATGCCTCCGTAAGTTCGCGAGAAGGAGGCCCCATCGGCAGGCAACTGTTGGTGGGGGGCACAAACTAGGGGGTGGCGACTGTTTACTTAAAACACAGGGCTGTGCGAAGCCGTAAGGCGACGTATACAGTCTGACGCCTGCCCGGTGCTGGAAGGTTAAAAGGAGGGGTGCAAGCTCTGAATTGAAGCCCCAGTAAACGGCGGCCGTAACTATAACGGTCCTAAGGTAGCGAAATTCCTTGTCGGGTAAGTTCCGACCTGCACGAATGGCGTAACGATCTCCCCGCTGTCTCTAACGTGGACTCAGCGAAATTGAACTGTGTGTCAAGATGCACACTACCCGCGGTTAGACGGAAAGACCCCATGCACCTTTACTCCAGCTTTGCACTGGCATCAGGATTGTGATGTGCAGGATAGGTGGTAGGCATTGAAGCGGGGACGCCAGTCTTCGTGGAGCCTCCCTTGAGATACCACCCTTCGCACTCTTGATGTCTAACCGCGGCCCGTTATCCGGGTCCGGGACCCTGCATGGTGGGGAGTTTGACTGGGGCGGTCGCCTCCCAAACAGTAACGGAGGCGCGCGAAGGTAGGCTCAGACCGGTCGGAAATCGGTCGTTGAGTGCAATGGCAGAAGCCTGCCTGACTGCAAGTCTGACAAGACGAGCAGAGACGAAAGTCGGTCATAGTGATCCGGTGGTCCCAAGTGGGAGGGCCATCGCTCAACGGATAAAAGGTACGCTGGGGATAACAGGCTGATGATGCCCAAGAGTCCATATCGACGGCATCGTTTGGCACCTCGATGTCGGCTCATCTCATCCTGGGGCTGGAGCAGGTCCCAAGGGTATGGCTGTTCGCCATTTAAAGAGGTACGTGAGCTGGGTTTAGAACGTCGTGAGACAGTTCGGTCCCTATCTGCCGTGGGTGTAGGAGACTTGAGAAGAGTTGCCCCTAGTACGAGAGGACCGGGGTGAACGAACCACTGGTGGACCAGTTATCGTGCCAACGGTAGTGCTGGGTAGCTATGTTCGGACAGGATAACCGCTGAAGGCATCTAAGCGGGAAGCCCCCTTCAAAACAAGGTCTCCCTTGAGGGCCGTGGAAGACCACCACGTCGATAGGCCAGAGGTGTAAGTGCAGCAATGCATTCAGCTGACTGGTACTAATTGCCCGATAGGCTTGATCTGATCCGGTAACAGCAAGGCAATAAGCCTCTGCGGATCGTCAAAAGCAAACACAGACTTGGAACAATCACTGATGTCAGGGACCGAAAACAACGGTCCCTGGTCTCTTCCCCGGACTGGTGGCCATAGCACGAGCAAAACACCCGATCCCATCCCGAACTCGGCCGTTAAGTGCCGTCGCGCCAATGGTACTGCGTCTCAAGACGTGGGAGAGTAGGTCACCGCCAGTCCTGAAAAGAGACCATCCTCTCTCCATACGATATCACCCTACCCCCCGATCGCAACAATGCCCTCGGGATACAGTCGAGGGGTCCAGCAGCCCCGTCAGCCCGGAAAAAGGCACCGCCTTCAAGGGCAGACAAAATGCCAAGAACACCGGGCTGCAGCGGACCACCTGCAAGAAAACGTCGCGGGGTGGAGCAGCCCGGTAGCTCGTCAGGCTCATAACCTGAAGGTCACAGGTTCAAATCCTGTCCCCGCAACCAAATTTACAAAACATATCAAATACTTGAACAGCGCCCCCAAGGGGCGCTTTATGCGTTCCCCATTCCACATCAACGCCACATCAACACCGCCACAGAAGAACCGCACCAGCACGCACAAGAGGGCACTCGACAGCAGCGGCGGGCAACTCGCAGTTGCGCCCTATTCCAGTTCCCGCCATCATCCAGTCGTGGATCTCTAGACGGTGATTGACGATCAAGGATATTGCCCCCGGCTTCCTGACCTCGGAACAGCACCTCTCAGGAAAATGAACGGGCACGGCGATGAAGCAGGACGATTTTCGGAAGTGGCTGGTTTCACAAGGACATACCGACGCGACCGCGTCCTCTCGGGTGAGCAGCGCCAAGCGTGTTGAGCAGTACTTGGGCGATCTGGACGAGTTGTTCGTGCAAGAGGATCGGGACAGTATCCTGAACCGATTTGCCTATACGGCAGAGGACGAGCGCGCCGAACGCCCAAACCCGTCGCCGGTGCCCATTGATGGTGTCTTGCGCACCGGCCTCGCCAGCCTCCAGCAATCGCTGAAGCTCTATCACTCATTCCTGACCGAACAGACAAATGTGCCTGACAAGGCAGAACACCAAGCCGTGCTGGACCGCCTCACCCGCAAGGAAGTCGATGCCGCGATGCAGGAGTGCGATCAGCTGGGGCTGAAGGCTTTCCTTGCGCGCAGTGGTTTTGCCAGCCCGCAGGTGTGGGTAACCGATGAGGGCAAGGACAAATCCTACCCGGCCAAGGCCATCGTCGCGGCGGCCTTGGGCCATCTTCCCCAAGGCCGCACTCTTTCGGCCAAGGAGTTCTTCAACGGCTTCAGCGAGGCGCAATCGTTCGCAAGGCTGGAAGCTCTGGGGTACCGCGTCCTTCGCAAGGGGGCGAACGGTCGCGATGGCCCCTTCAGTCGCGACAAGATCGAAGCTGCTATGGATGCCCTTGATCAATTCCGCGCATCCGGTGCCTATGCAGATGTGTTTTCAGGGTTTGAAGAGCCATCCAAGTATTGGGTGCGATCCAGCAAGCCGCGCATGGATAAGCGCTTTCCGACCAAGCCAATCGTCGGGTTCCTCCTCGGCAAGCCTGCAAATGCACTCACGGGAGGGTGGAGCCAGCCGCACGATGCGGCGGCACGCCTGCATGCTGCAGGTTACATCATCGTCGATCAGAACGACGAGCCTTTGCCGTTGCCGGAACAGTACACCCACCTGATGCGCGGGGCAGAGCGCGCGCGCCTCGTTGCCCTCAATTATTTCATCGAACCTGCCCGCGAAGCCGGGGTGCCGTCGGTGACGATCCGCGCCGGTGATCTGCATGACATGTGTGGCCTGGTTCGGAACTGGGCAAATGTCTGCCAGGCGCTTGAAGGTGAGATGTTCCAGAAGTTCGCCACGGTCCCGGAACCCACACGTTCCGGGCCGGAGCGCAGTACGACGACCGAGTATACCTTTGTCCTGGCGCGGGACGGAGCTGCAAAGGATGGGATCATGCCGCACGCCGTTCAGACAGCGACGACCAACCTGATCCTCTATGGACCTCCTGGCACCGGAAAGACCTACCAGACGGCTTGGGAGGCGGTTCGCCTTTGTCTGGGCGAAGAAGTTGCTGACAAGCTGATTGGCGAGGAGCACCGGAAACAGCTGATGGCCGAGTACCAAAGCCTGATGAAGGAAGAGCGGATCGAGTTCGTCACCTTCCACCAATCCATGTCATACGAGGAATTCGTTGAAGGGCTTCAACCAAGCACGGGAGATGATGCGAGGGAAGGACCTGAAGAACTCGGCGCTGGAGTGGGCTTTCGTTTGAAGCCGACCGAGGGGGTGTTCAAGCGGATCAGCGAACGTGCGCGCCTCGACAGTTCTCAGGCCGGGACTGTTTCACGGCTGGACCGGAACGCACGCGTGTTCAAAGTCGCACTAGGTCGACGCCAGGTGGAAGAGTACCGGATACGCTTTGGTTTGGATAATGGGCTGATCCACGTTGGCTGGGGTGGGGATATTGATTGGTCCGACGAGAGGTTCGACGACTTCAACCAGATTTTCAATGAGTGGCGGTCGCACAAGGACGCCGAGGCGACAGGGCATGACGGCAATATCGTCGTCACCTACTCGTTCAGATCGGACATGCAAATTGGTGACTACGTTGTGGTGTCTGACGGGCGTGATCGCATCAAGGCATTTGGCAAGATCACTGGCGATTACTACTACGACGGGGACGCGGAATTTCATCCCCATAGAAGAACCGTCGATTGGATTTGGCGCGACGAGGTCGGGACCGATCGCGGCCGATTTTATCCGAACGCGTTCAGGCGGCATTCCGTCTACAAGCTGAACCAGTCCCTCATCGACTGGGACGCACTGGAGGAGGTAGTATTTGGCAAACGTGCGGCGGTGGCTGACAACTCTGCCCGTGACCATGTCCTGATCATCGACGAGATCAACCGCGCCAACATCTCTAAGGTATTTGGCGAACTGATCACTCTGCTGGAACCAGACAAGCGCCTCGGGCGTCGGGACGAAATCCAGCTGACCTTGCCCTACTCGAAGAAGCGCTTCGGAGTGCCGCCCAACCTGCACATCATTGGCACCATGAATACGGCCGACCGCTCGATTGCGCTTTTGGATACCGCCCTGCGCCGCCGCTTCACCTTCAAGGAACTGATGCCGGACCCCTCTTTCCTGTCCCCGAATATCGGCGGGATCAACCTGCAGAAGCTGCTGGCCACGATCAACGAACGCATCGAGTACCTGTTCGACCGTGAACACCAGATCGGGCACGCCTATTTCACTGGTTGCACATCGCCCGAGGCCGTCGAGGACGTCATGCGGCACAAGGTCATTCCGCTGTTGGCGGAGTATTTTTACGAGGATTGGGCAAAGGTGGCCGCTGTTCTAGGTGATTCACCCAATGCGAAAGCTGCGCGATTTCTGGAAGCCATCCCATGGAAAAAATCTGTCATCACTGGCGACGATTTAACCGGTGAGCGGCTGCGCTGGCGCGTGAAGGATCAGTTCGACTTCTCTGAGTTTAAAGACTGATGCAGCCCTACTTCCTCCAAGAATGGAAGAGTTTGCCTTATGGCGAAGGGCCGGGGTGCATCCCAGAGCCTTTGGCTGGAAGGCTGGCGTCATTTGCAAACGCGTCTATTTTCGCGGGGCGTGGTGGCGGGGGGGTGTTAGAACACCGTCGCCATGACCTGCGGGCGCGAGGGGTGATTGGCGTTATGGCGGTGCCCGGCTGCACGCTGGAAATCTTGCCGAAGATCGACGTCGGCGAAAAGGAAGGCTCGCGACAAGAGACGCGCGAAATTCGCAAGCGCCTTGTCCACATGCTCGCGGTGGCTCTTGACCTGAAGATCGAGACCGGACGCATGACCGAGCTCGACTGGCAGCGTGAAACACTTCTGGAAATCCTGATCCGCATCTTTTGTGACAAGCTGACCGAGGCAGTCCGCCGGGGCATGCCACGGCGCTATTCCCGTCATGAGGGCGACCTGCCGACCTTGCGCGGATCGCTGGATATCCCGCGACAATTCACCCGCCACATCGCAAATCCCGGTCGCTTGGCATGCCGCTTTGACGAGTTGTCCGAGGACATCTCCCTTAACAGGATCATGAAAGCGACCATCGGGCATCTTGCGCGGATGTCGCGCAACGCGACGAATGTTCAGCGCCTGAGGGAACTGGCCTTCGTCTATGCCGATGTCGCAGAGGTTTCGATCCCGGCGCTGCGTTGGGTAGATGTCGTCATCGATCGCACCAATCGCTCTTGGCAGGAACTGTTCGGAATGGCGCAGCTGTTCCTGCGCAACCGATACCAAACGACCAGCGCCGGATCGGGGCAGGGATCGGCGTTGCTGTTCGAGATGAATGCCCTGTTCGAGGAATATATCGGCCGTCTCGTCTCAAGGGCGGTGGCAGGGTCCGAATTCCGCGTGACACTGCAGGGTGGCCGCCTATTCTGCCTGACATCGCTTGATGACGAACGGGAAGTGTTCCAGACCAAACCCGACATTCTGATCTGGCGCGCTGGTCAGGTTGTCCATGTGATCGATACGAAATGGAAGAGGATTTCCGCCCGGATCGACGATCCGAAACAGGGCGTTTCCCAGGCAGATGTCTACCAGATGATGGCTTATGCGCACATCTACAAGGCACCACGCTTGACGCTGCTCTATCCGCACCATGCGGCTCTTGGCGACGAGGAAGGGATCCGCGCGCGGTTCCGGGTGACGGGTCAGGAGACGGTGTTGGAAACTGCGAGCTTCGACATTTCCAATGGAAAGGCTCTGGTTGACCGCGTGTGGAACCGGATCCTCGTTGGCATCGAAGAAGCGGCACCGGTTTTTCAATGACCGGTAGTGGCAAGCGCCCGTCGGGTGCACAATTGCGCCCGCCGTCATGCGGGATACAGCTAGCCGTCAGACGCGACGCTTACCCCTACGACGCGGCAGCTTGCTGAAGATGTGCCGCATCCGATAAACTGGAGTTTGAGTGTTGGCGGCAGACCTTAGGGCTGCACGCTCACACACCAACTTAATGGACTGCCGCATGGATAGCTCAGTTCAGTCTGCAATCGTCCGCACTATGACGTCAATGCCACGAGGCTGGGAGCGGACCAGCTCATAAGCGTCGTAAAGATGAACGTGCTCAGCTTTCCAACACTTGGGGTTACACTGTTTAATATCGTCGGCGAGAGCATCCTTTTGGCCAAACTTGTCGAGGACATCCGAAAGGCACAGCGGGATGGCGAAGAGGATCTCCTGGCGAACTCGGCCATCGAAAGGATAGTTGCGAAACTGATGCCGAAGTCGTTGCTCCACGGAACCCCAAGATACCCTTACGGGTCGAAGCTGTTCGCTGCCGTCGCTTCAGAGCTGGAGTTGAACGGAACCGCGGCAGCATGGGTTCCACTCAATGCCAGCATGCGCCTCGTGACGGCGCGTATCGTTGATCGGCGGGGACAGAAGTACAAGTTGGCTCACCGGTCCATGTGACGGAGTCCATGGGAGCCAGTTACCAATAGTCAAAAGCGCGAAATCGTAGTTGACTGAGGAAGAGTGGCAAACCTGAAGATCGTGTCTACTGGCAACCCCGCAACTTTTGTAGTTCGGCCAAGGGTTCGGCCCTGAACCGTAGCGTAAGATCGACCGTTGTTTGGCCCGCCTGTTCGCGCCGAACTGCTTCTACGTCCTCGATACTCTCAGCGCCTTGATCGTGTTCGATCGGCAAAGGAAGTGTGATTTCGTGTTCCAGGCCACCCGATGTTCCGATGGCATCCAATATCTGCACGACAACAGCGCCGCCGAAGAATTGATCACTCCATAGATTCCATATACTTCCGTGTTGCTTTATCTTGAAGGAAATACTCAGCGGACTGTCTTTTGAAACTTGTGTGCTGGGTTCCATATTCACTTTGAATCCAACTAACTCCAATGCCTGCTGATTGGCGAAGTCTATTGCTGCCACACCAACAAAGAGAGTGCCGGAAATGTCCCCGTCTGAGCGAAAGTCCAGCGGAAAGTTGCCTTCGATGCGGGCTGCAGAGACAGTAACAAGCGCCGCGCCCTCAAGATTTTTCTCTATCTCGCGCACTATTGGCCCAAGCGTTAGGCTTTCGGAGTTCGCGGAAACAGCAGACTGGATCGATGCCAACTTGCCTGGCGTGCGTGCGCTCAGATTCACGCGCATCAGTTCATACCTTGCTGCCAAGTCTGCAGCGATTTCGCACATTTCTGCATTTCCGATCCCCGAAAGCTGCCGCAGCGTGAAGTCGTGCTGCTGTACGATCTCGCTGGTCAATTTGTGAACTGCGACAGCGCGGGCCGTCAGTGCTCCTTCCAATGCCGCTCTATGCGCTGACTTCTGGTCGTCAATCATCTTGCGAAGATCTGCTTCAAACTCGTCTCGGGTCCAGTACTCGTCAATTCTCACAATTGCGCTGTCTGCCAAGAACCATGCGCCGACGCCACCAAGTGCCGCGCAGAATCCTGCACCAGGTCCTGTCGGAGAGCAAATTGCAGCCCCCGTACCAGCTCCGGTTACTGCCACCGCCCATTTTCCACCAGTCTTTGCAGCTGCCTTGATGGCCAGCTTGGCAGCGATTTTTTTTGCAATTGCCGTTGCGGCGACCTTCAGTGATGCTGCTGTGCCAACTGCGGCAGCTGTGCTTACTGGAACTGTAACGAGCATACGCTCTTGGGCGTCTTGCAAAGCTTGCCTCGTCACCGAACCTAGGCCGGACTCTGTTAACCCGGGGGCCTCGACAGATGTATTCAACGCCGCGCTAAATGCAGAGTTGAATATGTTGTCGAGCTCAATGCCGACGTTGTGCAGGCGCTCATCGATGCCCCCAAAGAGTATTTCTTCCAGGTTGCCGCTGAAATCGCCGAACGCTGCAGCGCTGAGTTCAGTGTACTCACCCACGACCGAAAAATGGAAATCTGCATACTGCGGTATTGCATTGTAAGCGGGTTTGTATGCGTCATTCAGTAGAGGATCGATTTGGCGCTTGACGGCTTCGAGTGCGACCTCTCTTGCGTTGCTGAGCCATTCCGACAGCTCTACTGCACTCTGCTCGCTGGGCACAATTGCAGAACCGATCCCCGCACCTGTCGCCGGGGCCTCGGCTCCGCCTTCGTTTCCCAGACGCAACGCTGCCACCACAGTTAGAAAGATGGTCAATGTCGCCATAATCACTATGCTTCCCCAAAACCAACGCGCCAGATTTGGCGCGCCGGTCTTCTCAGGGGGCAATGTGATTGAATTAGTTGCTTCAGTGAGCTCAGGAGCTTCCTCTTTGGGCGGTGTCGTATCTTGCGGAGGTTTCATTCTCGCACCTTGACTATGTGTGCTTCGAAGAACTGGGTGACGATGATCGCCGTCCGGCATAGCACAAATGAGAAAAGTGCCGTGTCCAAGCTGAAAAAAAAGCCCGCCACATGATAGTCACGGAGCTGAATCACTACCCAAAGCTTGGCGGCCTCATAGCCATACGGAAGGGACAGTACCGTGCTTATCCACCCCCCTCTTTCGGGCAGATTCGAAAGGCCGATCTGCAGAGCCTCCGGCAAGCTTGCATCAAGCATGGAGCCGGGCTGGCTGCTCCATGTCCAAGTATAGGCTGCAATGAGAAAAGTGAACGGTACTGCAATCAGCCACGTGAACAGTGAAGTCGAGTAGACTTGGGCAAACGGCTGTTTGAGATGGCGCATCACAAGGCTTTTCCCAAAGGAAAAGATGCATCCCGAAACCAAGAATGCCGCGAGCATTATCCCGGCCTCTGATGCCGTTGCGTCCAGCGACTGCCAAGCTAGAAGAGTAACTGCGACAACCACGAAAATCGCTGAGAGCGCTGTCGCTCGTAACCGACCAGTGAGGAAGGATTTGAGAGGAGAGTTCTGTCGTAGAACCAACGTCAATCGGACCGTCCAGGGCTCCAGATTCAGAGGCCAAACGCCCATGAAAATCGTCATGGCTAGTGGGATCAGACTGAGGACTGCCCAGTCGGTGTACCCGTAGGAGAGGCGCCAGAAGGAAAGCGAAACTCCAGCAAATGTTGTCGCGGCGAGCGCTGGGAGAAGTAGGCGTATCATGAAACCACATTGGTCGTGCGACTGCAGCAATATGAGGTACGTTGACCCTTCAATGCAATTGCGAAGGGCTGTCTGGCGCACAGGTTCTCTTTTGTTGGTTGAAACCCTATGCGGAACGTCCTGGTCAATCAGCAAAGAGTAAGAGTGGTGTATGTTTCAGCTATTGCCACGGTCCAACCAATAACGAGCTGTGGAGGTGACATCCGTGTCGAACTCCGCCTTTTCCACGATCCAGCGCAAGTAATCTTCCGGGGCCTCTGAGAATAGGATCCCCTTGTGCTTGCCAAACCCGATCCGTCGCAACAGCGCGGGTGCTGCCGAAACACGCAGCATGTCATCGATCGTGCTTTCCTGCAAAAGCCGGATCAAGACATGGGCCGTGACGTAGGCGTCCGGCAAGGCACGATTCGGTGGCATGGCGGCGGCGCGGTCAAACCCTGTGGCATGGTCAAGATTCAACCAATAGCGGAGGACCTGGTTGCCGTGAGCGGGAGCGTCCGGCCAGACCACCAAGGCACATTTGTAGGTGTCGATCCAAGCCCGCCCATCACCCTTGTGGAAATACTGTTCGAAGGCGGCGTTGTGCGCAACGAGAATGTCCTGCGTAGCACAGCCCTGGAACAGCAACGGCCAGAGTTCCCGGATCGCAGGTGCCCCGGCAACATCCTCTTCAAGAATGTGATGCACCGCCTTGACCTGGGGCGGTATGGGCCCGATGGGCTTGGCGAATGATTGCCATCTGTCCGTCACGGTCAAGGCATCGGGATCGACGTCGACATAGGCCAGTTCGATCACTTCGGCCCCGGTGTCTTCGGGCACGCCTGTCGTTTCGTAGTCGATCACGCGCAGTCGCCGCACTTTGCTTGTCATCCGTCACTCCTGACATTTTGCCGGTTTGCGCGCAAGCCGACTGACACGATGCATAGTGCCCGTTCCAGGGCTATCTGACCAATGTCGACTGATTTCCAGTTGCCAAATGCACCTGAACAGGGCCCCCAAAGACAAGCTTAGAAGTTCTCTCAGAAGTCGGGATCGTCCCTGCCGGCAAAGCTGAGCGCCTTCATGAGCCGCAGCATGGCCGGCACATAGCCTGGAATGGCCGGCTCGCCCTCAGCATTCATGAAATGTGCTTCGACCATTTCCATTGCCTCAGGCCCATGGTCGGGGTGAATATCGAGGAAGATGCAGCCTGGCCCACCTTCAATCCAGACTCTATCTTCGTCGAAGCCAGCACAGAGGCTCCAGCCGATCTGCTTCGCATCCAGCCAACATGTGATTTCAGAAACATCCGTGTAGATATCCCTGAAGTCACCGTCATCGTCGATAAGGGCAAGGTAATACACGTCCCGACCGAGGCGCCGGGCAATCCCGTCGATGGTCTCAAGCACTTCAGCCATTTGGCTCTCCTGTGATGACGCGGTACATGATTCTGGCGATGGGGTGATTTGACCGCTCGCTCTTCTTGTATTCAGCGGGTGTGGAACAGATCCGGTCGGCTTTCGATCAATTCTGCCATGTGGTCAAAGCGGTGGGATCCGCCGTCGAACATGACAACTGGCAGGGCGCGGATCTTGTCCTTGCAGGGGTCAAAGCGCGAGCCCCATCCGTGGCAATACAGAATGCCGACGGCTTCACGCTCGCCTGAAGTTCTCGATTGGCTTTTCATGTCCTGCCCCCGTGGTCATCTGACGCGTTCTCCCATAGGCATGCGTCAATATCGGACGGGTGCCTCATGAGCACGGGTCCGAAAAATGCGGCCCGGCGCGATGTTTGCCACGAGACTGCAGGAATCTCTCGAGCGGCAGACTGGCTGTCATCTTGCAAGAGATCCTCCTCTGACGGAAGCCCATGCGTGATGCGCGACGATTGCCTGACCACCAACATGTCACCCGCCTCTCGGTAGTGTCAGTTTCGAGGGGCGTTTCGGTAGGCGTATGCACTACCTTGGTTTAGAGCCATAAACCTCTGTCCAAATCTGACGTATGGCCATGCCATCTCTATCACACAGACGGAGATGGAAATGAGCCACGAACAACACCTTGCCCTTGAACTGATCGCCCGGTTAGCCAGTCGTTTCGGCCCTACAAGCCGCATTGCCAAAGAACTGCCCGGGTGGCTGGAGTACCTGACCGAGGTGGACTGCCCCGAGCGTCCCCGCACGCGGCCTGGCACGATCTGGTGGGAGAAAGTGCGCGAACTGGCCCGCAATCTCGTCCCTGGCGCGGGTGGCGGCGAGGGCGAAGTCGTGCAGCGCAACGCGACCCTTCTCGGGGATCACTTCGGGTTGTCGCCGGTCGAGACGTCGATGCTGACCTTCGTTGCCCTCTACAAGCTCTTCGACGGGTTCGAACATGTTGTCGATGGAGCCTTGGAAACGAAAGAGGTCACCGTACCGCTTCTGTTGTCCTGGTTCTGCCTGGCGCCCGAGCCCGAGATCCGGGCGGCCATGCGCTTTACTGGACGGTTGGCAAGTTCGGGATTGGTGCAGCGCGGCCGCAGCGGTCGGAACCATCGCATGCCTTTTGACCTTTCCGAGCGATTGACATTCGCGCTTCTTGCCGAGGTAGACAGCATTGCCGAACTGATCGCGTTGATGTTCCCCAGTGCGGCTGCCCCCGAAGCTGAATGGCAGGATTTTGAAGGGTTGGGGCACGATGCGGACCTCATGCGCGACCTCCTGTTCCGCGCGCTGGACAGCCGAAAATCGGGCATCAACATCCTTCTCTACGGTCCGCCAGGCACGGGAAAGACAGAGTTCGCCAAGGTTCTGGCGGCCGAGATCGGAGCCGTTCTACGCTCGGTCGGAGAAACTGACGATGAAGGTGGAGCGCCGTCGCGTCATGAGCGCCTCGCCGAACTGCGCATGGCATCCCGCATGCTGGGGCAGCGATCGGACACCGTTCTGCTCTTTGATGAAATGGAAGATCTGTTCGGTACAGGAGGTGCCTTCTTCAGCCGCGAATCGCCGTCGAAGGTCCATTTCAACAGGATGCTGGAAACGAACCCAATTCCGGTGATCTGGACCACCAACTCCGTCGATGCTTGCGATTCTGCCTTTCTGCGGAGGATGAGCTACTCCGCACTCATGCGCCCGCCATCGGGCCGTGTCCGATCTCGGATATGGCAACGGCTCGAGGCGCGACATGCAGCAGGCCTTCCGGAAGCAGTTCTGCCCGCTCTGGCGGAACGGCACAATCAGGCGCCCGCGCTCGTGTCGGACGCGATGCGGGTGGCGCGGCTGTGCGATGGTGGGCAAGCAGTCGTTTCCCAGGTGCTCGATGCGGCCGCACGTCTGGCAAAGGGCGGGGTGGACAGCCCGCCGCAGCATCACGCGGAAATACCCTGGCGACATGACCTTGCTCGCACTGACGCCGATTTGGGTCGTGTCGAAGCGCGAATGGCGGCTTTGGATGCGACTCGTCGTGTCAGTTTCTGTCTGGAAGGCCCTGCAGGAACAGGCAAAAGCGCTTGGGCGCGGCATCTGGCCCGGGTCATCGGCATGCCGGTCATGGAAAAGCGCGCCTCGGACCTGTTGTCCAAATGGGTCGGCGGGAGCGAGCAGAACATCGCGCGTGCTTTCTCCGAGGCGCGCGCTGATGGTGCCATGCTGATTTTTGACGAGGCGGACAGCCTGCTGGCTGACCGGCGCGGCGCCGAACGCAGCTGGGAGGTTTCTCAGGTCAATGAAATGCTCACATGGATGGAAAGCCACCCGCTGCCCTTTGTCTGCACCACGAACTTCGCGGAGAACCTCGACCCGGCTACACAGCGCCGGTTCACCTTCCGTATTCGTTTCGACTTTCTGTCTTCCGATCAACTCCCGCTAGCGTGGGCCGCGCATTTTCTGTGCCCACCTCCCGCCGGGTTGTCCGCACTCGAACGACTTGCTCTCGGAGATTTCGCAAATGTGGCCCGCAGGATGCTTGCGCTCGGCGAGGCAGAGCCGCAAGAAATCCTGCGCGAACTGACCCGCGAGGCTACCTCCAAGGTGGGGGCGGGACGTCCGATCGGCTTTGGCCGTTGACGGCCCAATGGGTCGCCGCAAAGGTAGCGGAATATTGCCCGGAGGATCCATGCGTTACGCCCGTCAGGAAGATCTGCAGAAACTGGCGCTGCGGATGCAGGGATCAGCCGAGGGAGTATCGCTTGCCGATATCGAACGAGAGTTCGACGTATCCCGACGCACGGCAGAACGCATGCGCGATGCCGTGCGCAATGCTTACCCGCAGATCGAGGAGCTTTCCGGCGAAAGCGGCCGCAAGTACTGGCGTTTTCCACCGGGATCATTGGGGCGGATGGTGGAGCCGACGCTCGATGAACTGACCGCCGGCCACCGTGCCGCCGCGATTGCCCGGCGCGAGGGGGATGAGGTCACGGCTGATGCGCTCGAGCACCTGTTGACCAAGGTGCAAGCCATGTTTCGTGAGGATCGCCGCCGACTTATGGCCGCTGATCTGGAGGCACAATTGATGGGTGATGGCGTAGCCTTTCGACCCGGACCTCGCGAAAGGATTGCTCCCGAAATCCTTTCGTCCCTGCGTGAGGCAATCCTTGCGGGCGTGATGATTTCTGCAGATCACCGTGCCCGAAGCACCGCAAAGCTTTCGCGCAACGCAAGGCTTGGGCCGATTGCGATGCTGTTCGGGCAAGGGCGCCAGTACTTGCTGGCCTGGAGCGAGTATCAGGACGATCTGCGCCTGTTTGCTCTCGCAGGGTTCGAGCGGATCTCACTGGAAGCCGATGTCTATGAACGCCCCGTTGCTTTCGATCTGCAAGAATGGCTTTCAGAGAGCTTCGGCATCTGGCGCGAAGAACCGCAGGACGTCGAATGGCGGTTTCTGCCAGCCGTGGCAGATGAGGCTGCAGGTTATATGTTTCATCCAAGGCAGCAGACTGCGCGTCTGGAAGATGGTTCTCTGATCGTTCGGTTTCGCGCTGGGGGGCGGCAGGAAATGGAATGGTATCTGGCAAGGTGGGGGGACCAGGTCGAGGCGCGGTTCTTGTCTACCTCTTGAAGCTTCGCCTCCGATACGACCGAAAATGACGTGGTCGTGCTGTAGTGTTGAGTGGAATCGAAAGAAAAGGAACACCGCTTGCTTCGTGACAGCACCACCTACCCCCTTCGTATCGACAGTCTTCCGATCGGTAATGGTCTGCTCGGGCTCACGCTTTGCCCGGGCAAGAAGGGTGACAGCGTCTTTGGCGGGGCGTGGAACCGCGATCTGAGCGTCGATCTGGACGCGATCAAGGCTTGGGGGGCGAAAGCCGTCCTGAGCCTGATCGAGGACTACGAGTTCGACATGCTTTCGGTGTCAGGGCTTGGCGACGCCGTAAATGCACGGGGAATGGACTGGCATCACTTCCCGATCCGCGACGTGGACGTGCCGACGCCAGAGGCGATGGAGCGCTGGCGCCATCTGTCTTCAATTCTCCACCGCGCCTTGGAAAACGGCGACCGTATACTGGTCCATTGCCGGGGCGGGCTGGGACGTGCCGGAACGGTAGCGGCTCTTTTGCTCATTGAACGCGGACGCTCAGCGACAAACGCCATGGCGAGTGTCCGGGCCGCGCGGCCAGGGGCGATCGAGACCCGTGTGCAGGAACGTTTCGTGGAAATTCATGGCAGCCATGGGGGATTGCGGCCAATCCAGCTCCACGCATCTCTCCTCGGTGGTGCCATCGGCGACAGCCTCGGGGCCGAAATCGAATTTCTTTCTCTTGCCGAAATCCGCCGTCGCTACCTTGGCGGCATCAAGGACCTGCCGCCGCACATGGGGCTGCGCGGCGCGATGACAGATGACACTCAGATGACGCTGTTCACGGCCGAGGGGATCATGCGCGCCCAAATCCGGGACGTGTTGGAAGGCATCTGCCACCCACCGTCCATCATTCACCACGCGCTTTCGCGCTGGTACAAGACCCAAGGCGGCAAACCGGCGGTTCAGACGGATGAAGTCGGCCTGATCCAAGACCCACGACTTTGGGTTCGCCGCGCGCCCGGCAATACCTGCCTGTCTTCGCTTGGGGCGAGTGCTGACTTCGGAGACCTCGCGCGGAATAACAGCAAGGGGTGCGGCACGATCATGCGCGTTGCGCCGATCGCCTTGATGTTTCCGCGGGATCAGGTGCGCCAGATGGCGATCGACACATCAGCGCTGACGCATGGTCACGTCACCGGTCAGCTTGCGGCCGCAGCATGGGCAGAGATGCTGGCCGATGTTGCTGCTGGCAATGAACTTGCGGCGTGTGCCACGCGGACAGCAGAGACCTATACGCGACTGGAAGGGGGCGAAGAAACTGCGCGGGCAATTCGCGCGGCACTTGTCGCCCCTCGGGACGGTGCAGCTGAAACAGTCGAGTCTCTTGGTGGCGGTTGGACGGCAGAAGAGGCGTTGTCGATAGCACTCTACGCCTGCATGGCGGGCAAATCCTTTGAAGAGTCTCTCGCGATTGCGGTTACGCATGGTGGCGACAGTGACTCAACGAGTGCGATTGCCGGCAACATGCTGGGTTTGCTCGATCCCGCAGCTGTGCTTCGGCACAGGTGGGCTGAGATCGTTGAAGGCGGTGATATCATTTCACGGCTGGTCCATGATTTCGGTCGCCTTTCATCGGATATCAACTCAGCCGAGCAGCTATCTGCGTTCTACCCCGGGGCTTGAACGGCGGCCCTGTCGGCTTGGTCACAAGATTGCCCAAAAAGCCGGACAAGTCATTGAATTAGGGCGGCCCCTCCATAGACTGACCCCACTCCTCCTGTCAGCAGGCAAATCATGTTCTACCCCTTTCTCGTCGCTGATTCGCGTTCCGGCTTGCAGTACCGCCTGTCCGATACGGGCCTGGCAGAACTTTCTCTGGCCCCAAAGGCACCGGAATGGGCGCCTGGACGAGCGATTGCGGATGCGCCGGATCCTGTCTGGCAGGAGAGCCTTGCCAATGCGCCGGTAGAGACGATTTCTGCTGTCACGGCGGCTTTGGAAGATCTCGTCCTGGCCACACCCGATCTGCGCGTGCCTGTTGTGGGGATGGTAGTAGACAGCCGTGCCGGGCGGCATCTGGATGCACTGATCCACCTCTGGGGACGGATGGGCGATGCCCTGCCCGATGGGCTTGGCCCGGTCCGCCATGTGCTGGACCTGCCGCAAGGGCGGTTTCTTGATCCGGTTCCGGTGGTGCAAGGCTCGCTCGATCCGCATGCGCCAGCCGCAATGAAGGCACTTTACAAACGGCTGCAGCAGGAATTCGGGGCTGTGGCCACACCCGCCAAGGGGGGCGCGGCGGTCGAAGGGTCAAGGCTTCACGCTTTGCAGGGCGGGATCGCAGCGAAAGTGATCGGGTCTGCGCCAATGGATGACAGCCTCGCCTTCTATGGCCTGCGAGATTTGGCTGCCTGCGCTGATTTTGCAGCCGCCCGTGCGCGTGCCCTGATCGAAAACGGTATCCCCGCGCGCGAGATTGCAGTGCTGGTCTCTGGCGATCCGCGCCAGATAGCCCGCGCCTTTGCCGAGCAGGGCGTGCCTATTTCCGGGCTTCCCGGCACCCTGCCAGAGCGCGACATCATTGGTGAGACAGCACTTCAACTGGCGTTGGCCAAGCGAACACCCACGCCTGCGATGGCCCTTGCAAGTCTGGCCCTGGCCCCGCTGATGCCATGGTCCGCACAGACCGGGCGCGATCTCGCCGAAAGCTTGGTCGGGGGTGATTTTCGTGGCGATGTCCTGTCACCCACCCCCGCGCACAAAGACCTCTGGACGGACATTCGCGCGTCAGCCGGCAGCCTTGCGCAACTGCGCTTCCTGATCGACCGCATCTGCGACCAGATCGCTCAAGGGGCAGAGGTCCGCGCCCGCCTGCCAATCCCACCCGGTGAGGGCAACCCGGATTGGGAGGCGATCCTGCGCGGCATCCAGATTGCGCCGCAGTCTGCTCCAGATCCTGACCGCAACCTTGAAGGGGTCAGCCTCTGGTCTGCGCAGGAAAGCCCGTGGCGACCCTGTCGGCATCTGATCGTGACGGACTTCACGGACGGTCTCTATCCCACGCGCCCCCGCGCCAATCCGATGTTTCTGGACAGCGAGATTGCGCGCATTCGCGAAGCTGCGGGCCTCTATCTCCGCGGCAGGGCCGAAGGGCTGGCCCAGGCCTTGTCGCTGTTCGATCAGCAGCTTCAATCCGCCTCAGGCTCTGTCACATTCCTGATCCCATGGCGCGATCTGTCCGGCTCGCGACTTCAACCGTCGGCTGGCCTATCCTTGGTTGCGCGGGTGATTGCGGGTGTCGAGGATGCGACGGACCTGATCCTGGACCTGTCGCGCACACCGCCAGGCGACTGGCCGGTGGCGTATCATCGCCTGACGGCCTTGCCGGACCCCCACGACTTGCCCGAGGCGCTGGACTTCCCTGGCCGCGACCTTCTGGCGTTGCGCCGGAAGGATGACGGGACGACAAAGCCACAATCGCCCTCGCGGTTGGAAACGCTTCTGGTCAGCCCCCTGGCCTGGCTTCTGGCAGAGGTGGAGGCCAATGACATGTCCTGGTCTGCCGAAGAACTGGATGTCATGGCCAAGGGCAGCATCGCCCATGACGTGTTCGAGCATGTTTTCCTCAAGGATCAGCCCATTCCTGACCCCGCGGCACTGACCGTCGCGGTCGTCGAGGCCTATGATCGGGCGCTTACCCGCCACGCCGGGTTCCTCCGCAGCGCCTCATGGGACCTGGAGCGTCAGGGACTGGAACGCGAGATCCTTCAGGCCGCGCTGCGCTGGCGCGACCATTTGCTGGCGCTCGGGGCCAAGATCATCGGGAACGAGATTTGGCTGTCGGGCGAAGCGCATGGCATCAACCTGCATGGCAAGGCCGACGCGATCCTTGAATTGCAGGACGGGGCGCTCTTGATCGTTGACCACAAGAAAAGCGGCACATCAGCCCGCCGCAAGCGGATGGAGGCGGGCTGGGACCTGCAGGCGGCGCTTTATCGCGACATGATCGCCCGCCCGATCCGGCGCGAGGGTGACGGGATGGACCCGCTGATCGGGCGCGACGTCGGGATCGCCTATCACCTTATGAATGACGGCGGGCTTCTGACCTCTGGGTTGGCGCTGGCAGAAGGGTCTCTGGTGCGCGACATGGGCGATGCCGTCAACTCGGCGGCGGTGGGGCGGTTGGCCGAACGGCTTGCGGAACTGGGTGCAGGGCGGGTGGTCCTGAACACGTCGGCTGACGAGGGCTTCTTCAAGAAAGAAGCAGGGTTCACCCCTTATGCGCTGACGGATGGCTCTGCGCTTGTCACCGCATTCATCCGCCAGGTCGAGGAAGAGCAACCATGAGCCAGAACCCTTCAGATCTTGGTCTGGTCATCGTGCCTGCCGGTGCGGGTGCGGGCAAAACGCATCGCATCAAGACGCAATTGTCCGACTGGGTCAAACGCAAGGTCGTTCGCCCTGAGCGTATCCTTGCCGTGACCTTCACGGAAGCAGCGGCCGGTGAATTGCGTGAACGCATTCGGGCGGGTCTTCTGGCGGATGGGCTGGTGGAGGAGGCTATGGCGGTCGAGCGGGCCTATGTCTCGACCATCCACGGGCTGGGCCTGCGGCTCTTGACGGAACATGCCCTTGCGGCAGGCGCCTCGCTTCAACCGCGCCATCTGGGCGATGCCGAGAGGGATCTGCTGATCCGGCAGGCCTTGGCCCATGCCAAGGCGCTGGATCCGATCAAGGCCACCCCAGAGCGGTTCGGCTATCAGGCGAACTGGCAAAAGGGCGAAACGGTCGAGGCTTCCCTGCGCGCCCGCGTCTTGGCGATGATCGACCTTCTGCGGGGCTTGGGCGACACAGGGCGCGAACCCCGCCTGATAGCCCCGGCGCTGGCCCGGCTTGACCGGATCTATGGCCCGACACTGGCTGACCCGGTGGCCGCCTGCGATGCGTTATGGGCGGCAGTCCTGGCGATGCTGGCGGCCTTTCCAGAGGGCGGGATGGCCACGGTTACGGCAAAAGTGCCGCGTGACACGCTGGAAAAGAACCTTTCGCTGTTTCGGCGCATTGAAAGGGACCCCGAGCTTCTGGGTCACGACTGGAGCATCTGGCAATCGCTGCGCGGCCTGTTGGTCTCGAACAGCCGCACAAAGACGCCGGAGGGCTATGATGATCTGGCGACTGCAATCATGCAGGCCGCCGATGTCCTGCCTTCCCATCCCGGTCCTCTCGCCGACGCAAAACTGCATCTGTCATGTCTGATCGCCTGCGCCCAGGAAGTAATGGAGGCCTACGAGGCGAGAAAGATGGCGCTTGGTCTGATCGACTTTGCCGACATGATCGCGGGGGCCGAACGCCTGCTGCGCAACGATCCCGCCGTACGGCAAGCCGTTCTGGACGAAATCGATTGCGTCATCATCGACGAATTCCAGGACACCAACCCGGTTCAGTTCGCTCTGCTTTGGCAATTGGGCGCGCGGGCGCCTCGCACCTTGCTGGTGGGCGATGTGAAGCAGTCGATCATGGGGTTCCAGGGGGCTGATCCGCGGCTGTCGCAGGCGCTGGCCGCCGCGAACCCTGACGCCACGCAACCGCTTGATCGCAACTGGCGGTCGACACCTGCCGTCATGCGATTCATCAACGCCATGGGCGCCGGTCTGTTCGGCGCGGGCTACAACCCGCTCGCCCCGACCCGCGATCCGGTGCCCGGTCCGGCGATCGAGGTGCTGCAGGTGGTGAAAGGGCGCGGGGTCAAGAAATCCTCCAAACCGCAGGAACATGTGGCCGAACGTATCACCCGCATTCTGACCGAAGGCGAGACGATTACCGACCGGCAGACCGGCGCAGTTCGTGCTGCGCGCCCGTCTGATATCGCTCTGCTGGTCTGCCGCCATGCCACTGCCGGTCGCTATGCTGAGGAACTCCGCGCCCGCGGTGTTCCCGTGCGCATTGCCGATGATGGCTGGGCGGCAAGCCCCGTGGTCCGGGCGGCGCGTGCCGCGCTCAGCTATGCTGCCAACCCCGCCGATGCCCATGCCGGGCTCTTGCTACGTACGCTCGGCCCCGATCCGCTGCCGCTGCAAGACGCAATTTCCGCGCAGATCGACGGGCGGCTGGCGGACGATCCCGTGCTGATGGGACTTGCAGCCCTGTCTGACCGGTTGTCGCGTCTGCCGGTTGGTGTTGCGTTGGACCTCGTGCTTGACGCAGCGGGCCTGCGCCACTGGGCGGCGCGTCAGCTTGATGCGGCCCAGGCGCGCGCTGATCTGTTGCGGCTGGAGGCAGAGGCCAGCGATTTCGAATCCGCACATCGCGACCTGAAGGCGGCGTCCGGTTTCCATGGAGAGACGGCCAAGGTGTTTCTGGGCTGGCTCGACGCCCGCGCGGGTGATCGCGACTTCGACCGCCGTCCGGACCCTACGGCGGACAGCGCCGAGGCGGTCGAGATCGTGACTTGGCACGGCTCCAAAGGCCGCGAATGGCCGATTACCGTGGTCGCAGAATTTGACCATAGAATCGAAGAATGGCCGGGCACCACGGCGACCCGGTTTGACGCGCTGGACAAGATCGACGACATGTCCGCAGTCTTGGCTTCTGCGGCACTGATCCACACGCCGGGATTTGCCGCGCCCGAGGCAGCGCGACGTTTCATTGAGGACCGTCGCGCAGATTTTGAGGCCAATGCCCGCAATCTGCTTTACGTGGCACTCACCCGTGCGCGCAACCGTCTGGTGCTGGAATGGCCGGACTTCCTGAAAGAACGCGACGATGACGCGCCTGAAGCGACCTGCCTGTTCCACGTGATGGAGGACTCTTGCGCACCGCAGATTGCGGACGGGATGCTGCGGATTGGCGGGACGGATTGCCCGGCGTTGATTTCGCAATTGCCCGAACATGCGGGCGCGACCGACTATGAGCTGGGTGCAGACAGCGATGCGCCCCGGTTCGGCGGCGAAACGCCGTTGCCCGCCGCAGCGTTGACACCGTGGCGGTTGCCGCCTTCTTTGGCCACAACGGCCCAGCCCGCACCGGTGAGCCAAGGTGTGACCCTTGGTGACCCCTGGTCCCGGACGATCAGCGACGCGGCACGCGGTACCGCGCTGCACCTTGCCATGCGCACCTGCCTGACGCGGCCAGACCTGATAGCGGCCCTGCCTTCGGCAACAGGACTGGATGAAGCGGCCGTTGTGCTGGTGGCAGAGCGGGCGGCTGCGCTGAAGGCCTGGCTGTCTGACGCAGGCTACACGGACCTGCAGTGCGAGATCCCGGTTCTGGGGCACAGCCCGGATGGCGCCGAAATCCCCGGAATGATCGACCTCATGGCTATCGGGCCGCAGGGTTGCCTGCTGATCGACCACAAGACCGGAGGCGCGGGTGCGGGCTTCGGCCCCTACTGGCCGCAACTGTCGGCCTATGCCGGGTTGGTGGAACAGATGCTTCGCGCAGGGTCGCTGCGGGGAATAGCGCTCCATTGGGTCGATCATGGAACCTTGGAGCTTGCGGAATTTGCTGCAAAAGAAGAGGTGCGCTGAACGTGAGTACTGATTGGGGTATCATCGGTCACGATTATCTTGGCCAGATGAGGGATCGCCGTGATCTGGGCCTGGCAAAGGCGATCCGGTTCGCGAACGAACATTCGGTTCCGGGCTTGGCCGGGCTTTCCTTCTTGCGCAGCATTGTTTGGGCGCTGATCGGGGTCGACTTTGCGGAAAAGCGGGCCGGGGCAGAAAGGCCGTTATCCGCAAGCGTGATCGCCGAGGGAGTCGAAGCCCTGGCCTGCTGGCATGCGATTCCAGTGGGAGTCAACCAGGCCATGCGGATTCGTGGTGCCCGAAAGCTCCCGCGGATCAGCGAAGATCAGCTGACCCTTAAGCGCCTTGCGCGTGGGCGCGGCTATGTCAGTCAGCCGGTCCGGGTCGGCATCGGGGCTGCCTTGCCAGGGCTTGGCCTGGTCGAGGCACGAAACAGCCGGTTTAACAGCTTTACTCTTAGCGACCGCGGTAAAGAGTTCCTGAAGCTCACGTTGCAGAGCAGGAAAACAGAGGATGCTTTACCACTTCTTTGGAATTGGCTGGACGGAGGCCCTTGGCCGCACGGCGAAATGCAAAAGAGAAAGCGCAACCGCGAGATCGCGCATCTTTCTCCGGTTGACCCGTTGCCCTCCGCAACCCGTGCGTTCTTTTCCGAATTGATGGAAAGTGCTGGTGAGGGCTCTGACCTAGCCACGCGGCGAAGTCTTTGGCGGGTATCTAGGGAAGTGTTGAGCAAGGGTCCCGCACTTGAGGGTGATGCAATGGTTGCAGAGGTAATTGGACAGATGCGAGAGGCAAATTCAGCCACTGCTGATCGTCTGATTTGGTCCGAGAAGGTCTTCAACCTCTACGCTGCTACCTTTGAGGTGCTGGATCAAATCCAACCGCTGATTTCGAATGCCCCGCTCAAGAAGGTCAACATATACGACCTGAGTAGGCAGTCGGAGGTGAAAGATGCACTTTCAGAATTGAACGGCTTGGCAAAGGCGCTTCACAAGCTGCCCAAGCCAGATGGCGTGCCACAGGATCTTGGTGTTTTCCTTGAAAGCGTCGTCGGAAAGCGTGCCGACGACGTTTTGCGCGAACTCGTTGCCCGAGATGGCCTTATCCTGCGACTGGAAGAGGACGGCGGCGTGCCGGAGGTGGTTTTGCATCCCGATTTCATCCCCGGAGTTCGCCCCAAGCAGAAAACCGACGCCGAAGATGAACCAGAGTTCAAGCCAACGGAGCTTTACCGTCTTCGCAACCTTTGCGTGCTGTGCCGCGAGGTGATGCAAGAGTCATGACCGAAGAGGCCGGTTTCTTTGACCTCTTTTCACCGCCCGAGGGCTTTTTGGGCAGCTTTGGCTGGGTATGCGGCTTTACCGCAAGTGCTGCGGTCATGAAAGAAATCGCCGACCGATTTACCCAAGGCGCCGGAACCTTTGTTGCGACCCATCGTCGCCATGCCTTGTTCCTGATCACGGATCAGGCATCGGGCCAGATCAAGCCGTTTGAGGCACCCGGTGTGCATCACATGACGCTGGGGCCGAAATGGGCAGAAACCTTCAAGGGTAGCGGCCTGTTCCACGCAAAAGTTGCGCTATTGCATTTTCTTGAGGAAAGGCCGCAAGGCCAGAAACGGCCTAAAGAAATCTTGCGTCTTGTTGTTTCGACCGGAAACTGGACCCGCGAGACGCTTGAAAGCAATATCGATTTGTTCTGGCGTACCGAGGTTAGGTTCGTAGATCGGAAACCGGCCGGACAGGAGGGCGACGACGAAGCGCTTGCCGATATTCAGGCAGCTTTTGGCATGTTCCAGGCCATCCGTCCGGCCCTTTCCCCCAATCCGTGGCAAGGCGCTGCGCAGCCCGATGATCTGCCAGATGCCGGGCTGGCCCGGCTTGTCGAAGGGCTTGCCAGACCAAAGGCGCAACCACGCTTTTTCCATTCACTTGACGCACCGTTGCGCAGGCCCTTGCTGGCCAGGTTCCCTACGACCACGAGGCCCGGAACCAAGGCTGACCTGCTGCTTATGGGGTCGGGGTTCTATGCCGGTGGCGACCCCGCGCGAAGTGAAGGCGATGAACCTCAGGGAGCGGAAGCTTTCCTAGTGGATCTTGCGAGCGACCTGACATCGAAGCAGCCCAAGTGGCCGGTTACCGTGGTCTTGAATCGGGACGCATGCCAGGGGCTGGCCGAAGCGTCCAGGTTATTGGTCAAGAGCGGATGGCAGTTCTTTGAGCCCCGTTTCCCGGAAGGGCATTCGTCAGGCGCGGGCAAGTTGCATGCCAAGTTCATCTATCGCGGGAAAAGAAAGACCTTGGACGGGGTGCTCTACATCGGTTCCGGCAATCTGACGCCAGCTGGGCTGGGTGTCCGGCGATCTGGAGGTTTCTGGAACTTCGAGGCTGGGGTGGCCTTTCCCGTCAAGTCGAAAGCCTCTCCGGAGGTGGCCCTGCCGTGGGACTCCGGCAAGCGAATAAATCTTGAGACCACTAAGCTGCAGTTCGGCGAATTGTTCCACCGCTCGGAACTGTTCGACGGCTCCTGCCCGATCAGCCACTTCACCTTGCGCGAAACCGACGAGGCGCCTTGTCTGGAACCGGGGTGGGCAGAGCCGGAAACGGCGCAATCCCAAGCTGTTGGCGTCGAGGCGCGTCATTCCGGCGGCGAATGGCAGTCGCTTGACGGCAGGATCGAGCTGGAACGCGGTACCCGTCCGCCTGCACAAGTCGATCTGCGTATGTCCAACCCCGGTTCGAAACATCACATGACGGTTCCCGTGCTTGGCGAGGCCGGCGCGCTGGTTCTGCCAGAGCTGCATTACCGTAGGCTGGAAGATGTTCTCGACGCCCTGATGCTGGTCGACCAAACCGGCCGCGACTCAGATCTTTCCGGCGAGGAAAACGACGGCGGCCTCGCTGGCACCGGGAGCCAGACGACCACAGGGGATGCCGGGAACGGCGACATCTATTTCTCGCGACGCCTGATGGCGGTTATCACTGCTCTAGGCGAAAGCCAGGCTGGGTTGCGGGTAGACCAGTGCCGGCTTTGGGCTGCGCGCCTGGTCGAGCATTCCCGAAGTCTGAAGCGGACCGAGCCAGCGGTGATTAAAAATCTGCAAGAAATGCAGCTAAACCCCTTTTCACACCTGAGCAGAGAAGAGTTCATGCCGGTCGGGCTGACTTCAGACGATGCAGGCGTGTTAAGGGCGGCACACGACCAGGTGGCAGCTTTGTGGGGTCTGAAGGGTTTCGACGGATTTGTCAGAGAGGGGCAGGCATGATCTGGCCGTCGGAGAGTGAGCCTGGGGTCGCCCACGAGATCGGCAAGCTTCTGGACGGCATTTCACCGGCGGGGGGAGCGCAATCCTGGCTGGACGAAGGGCAACGCGCCAGCTTGGCGGCACTGCGTGACAGGCTTTGCGAGGGCGGCAAGATCGGCAGCAAGCCTGGTGCGATCCTTGCCGATGAAGTCGGCATGGGCAAGACGCGGATCGCCGTTGCGCTGGCCTTGGCGGTGATCCGTGCAGGCGGCCGCATCGCGGTGGTGGTGCCGCCGGGACTGATCCACCAGTGGAAGCGAGAGTTCCAAGAGGTCTTTTCCCGGGTTGGCGAGACAGCAGACAGGCTTCAGATCGTCCGACGGATCGATGATCTTCTGGCCCAGTCCAACAGCAGTCTGGGCAAGGCGTCAGTGGTGCTGTTGCCGCACGGCTTGTTGAATTTCAGGATGGGGGACGGGGCGAATACCGAAGCTCGGGTCAATGCCTATATGGCGATCCTGAATTCTCGCCACAACTTCCGGCGGGATTTGCTTACGGACGATGAGCGGAAGACACTGCGCGGCCTTGCCGAGAGTTTGCGCCGCACGACGGCGCCACCACGTCAAGATCTCGGAGTCGGTAGAAATGAACGCCGGACCTTCATCAGCTTTCTTTTGTCCCGCCTCGGGTGTTTCGACCTTCTGGTCATTGACGAAGCTCACAAGAACAAACGGAATGACGATGCCCCTGACCGCAAAGGAGAGAACAATCTGACCCAGCTTTTGGAGCGGCTGGAACGGACCAGTCCAAAACGACTGTGTCTGACCGCTACTCCGTTTGAACTGGAGGCAAAGAACTGGGCGCAGATTCTGAAACGGGCTGGCGCAACTGACGAAGAAGCCAGGGTCATTTCTGACGCTGCCAGCACGTTTCTGAATTCTCTCAAGGCGGTACAATTTGCGCCGATCCATGATCGAGCCGAGCAATTCAAGAAAGATTCCACGGATTTTAAAGACAGGCTTTGCCCTTGGCTGATCCGGCGGCGCAAGGCGGTCTCAGGGGATGACAGCGTCATCGCGCGCTACGTCCGCGATCATGGACGGAACTACCGCGATCATGACATCACGGTCAAAGCCGAAATCTCGGGTGCGGTATGGCCGCGCGCCGTCATGGCGGTAGAAGCCCTTTCGATGATGCCTGCAACTGACGTTCGCAAGCAGAAATGGCTGCGTCTGGCCCTTGCGCGGGGTTTTTCCCTTTCGGCGGCCGTCGACGCGATCAGTGGCGGGGAAATTGGCGACTGGTCAAGGACGGATCAGGAGTCTCGGGAAGACCAGACAGAACCCGCGGTAGCAGCCGATCAGAAGGATCGCCGTCGTGCGCGCGCGGAATACTGGCTCAAGGCCATGGCACCGGCTGGGAAAGCCCCATATTCGCACCCGACACTTGTAGCGGCAGTCACAGAGATCGAAAGGATAGCGACGCACGGCGATAGCCCTGAAAAGGTTCTGGTTTTTGGAAGATTTACCGAGGCGTTAAAGAATCTCGCTGACCTTCTGAATGCGCGCGAACTGATCCGTCGGCTTATGATCTTTAAGCATGACCGTGACGCCCCGGCCAGCAAATGGGTCTGGCCCGGCAGAGTATTGCCTGACACGGGGAATTTTCAGGCTGCCTTCCACGCAGCGTTGAAGATGGAGGACATGGTCCGCCTTTTGGGCGGCAATGACTATGTTAGCTTGGTCAAGCTTGTTGAAGATCAGTACGACAAGCACCGATCTCTTCGGGAGAAGGACTTCAGAGCCATCCGAGAGTTCGCAAAGGAATCTTCTGATCCGGCCCTCCGATCATTCAGTGACCAGGAAGACAGGTTCCCAGCTCTTGCTTCTGCCCTGATCGAAATTCTAGATGAACATCGTGCACACGGTGTCGAGACCCAGTTGGATAAGGTTTGGAAAGAGTTCAAGCGTGATCTGAGGCAGTTGGAGGAGGACGCGGACAAAGTCGAGGACCGAAAACTTGCCGATAGGGTTTCTGTTGGTCAAGAAGAGTACGCAGATGGAGCTGAGGCCCGGGAGCTTGCTGAGGATATCTCCTTTGCCCTGCATGAGTACCAAGGCCGATCCGGCCGCTTTGCCCGTATTCTAGACGGCGGCACGAAAGCGAGCGCCAGGCAGCATCTGCAAAGCGCCTTCAACCGGAGGTCCAGCTGGCCTATGGTGCTGGTCGCACAATCGCTGGTCGGGCGCGAAGGCCTGAACCTTCACAAGGCATGTCGCACCGTGGTCCTGTTCCAGCCGGAATGGAACCCGGGGGTGGTCGAACAACAAATTGGGCGGGTAGACCGGATGGGCTCGCTTTGGGAAGAAATGGTCAAGCAAGATCCGTCAAATAAAACGATCCGCATCCGCGTCCTGCCTGTCATGTTTCGCGGAACCTATGACGAGCACAACTGGAAGGTCTTGATGGCGCGCTGGGACGACTACAGGGCCCAAATGAGTGGCGAAGTATTCGCGGTAAACTGCAATGACGACCCGGAACTGTCGAATCTCAAGGAAATGGTCAACAAATCAGCTCCGGATTTCACCCCACCAAGCATCGTTCGTTGATTCGAAACTGAGGCGCGGGACCAGCCAGCGCATTTTGTTTTCGGAAATTGTTGCGCCTGCGTCGCCGGCAAGGCCTTCGCCGCCGAGCTTGCGGTTTTGCCGGTCAGGGTCTGTGACTTGCCCCCCGGCGCATCCAAAGCCGCGGCGTTGATCGATCCGTCGTCGTGAACCACCAGCCGCCCGTTCGTCCGCGCCCTCTGCAACCTGCCGCGGGACAGCCCCGAATGGGTCGCATACTCGCGTTCGCTCATGCCAGTCATGGTGGGGAAAAATCCGATCAAGATTTTGATATCGCTTGTTATTCAGTTGATTGCACTTCGGGATGGAGCGATTCTAATTGCACCAGAACGATGCAACTCGCGCCCGGAGACCCCGCCATGACTACCCGCCGCGCCACCGACAATGCCAAAGCCCTCGACGCCTTCATTGCCGCCAAGTTCCGGATCGACGCGATGCTGGAGCGGCTGAAGGCCTTGAGCGAGGACCATTTCGAGACTCACCACGACGAGATCAACTGGGGCGACGTCGGCACCCTGAACCATTACGACAGCCTGTTGCGCCAGATCGCCGATCTGGAGCGCGACGACGAAGGCGATGTGATCATTGCCACGGATGCCGAAGGCCACAACGACCTGATGTCGCGCATCACGGTATTCCTTGCCGAACACGACAGATAGAGGAGCGCCATGACCACGCTGACCGAAACCCAGACCATCATCCTGAGCGCCGGGGCCCAGCGCCCCGAAAACATCGCCCTGCCGCTGCCCAAGGGGCTGGCCGGTGCGGCGGCGAAGATGGCCGTCACCAAGATGATCGAACACGGCTGGCTGCAGGAAGTCGACGCCAACATCCGCAAGGGCGAGCCGCTCTGGCGCGAAACCGGCGATGGTCATGGCACCACGCTGGCGGTCACTGAGGCCGGGCTGCTGGCCATCGGGATCGAGCCGGTGGTGGTCAAGACCACGGCGGCGATCCACGATGGTGTCGAGGCCGAACCAGAGGTGAAACACCCGACGCTGCGTACGGGCACGAAGCAGGCGCTGCTGATCTCGATGCTGCAGCGGCCTGAAGGTGCCACGATGCAGGAAATCATCGCCGCGACGGGGTGGCAGGCGCATAGCGCTCGTGGTGCGATGTCGGGCGCGCTGGGCAAGAAGTTGGGTTTGGTTGTAGTTTCCACGAAGGACGATGCGCGGGGCAGGGTGTACCGGATCGGTCAAAATCACTGAGGATCAGTCGGGCGTGGTTCCAGCGCAAATTGATTGATGTCGTAGAATACGGCCTGAGAACGCAATTTGCATCGCGGCGCACGCCACCCTTCGACACAAGGGTATGCACTGTTTCCCGATCACGACAGGCAGCTTGAGGCCAAATTCTTCGGCTTTCGAATCCTGGTGACAAGGCTATCAATGGCTTGGATGCTGTTTTTGGCCATTGGAACTCGGATGCCTGACGTTTGACCCTTGATCCCGCCCTTTTTCTGTCGCGTTGCGTCTCAGTCGATCTGGAGGTCGATCCGAAGTCTGCGCGGCTGTTCGCCTTTGCCGCAGTCCGGGAAGAGCGGTCTTTGGTTCACAAAGGGGCAGCGATTGATCCCGCGCTGGACCGGCTGGAGGCGTTCTGCGACGGGGCGGCGCATCTGGTTGGTCACAACATCCTGCGCCACGATCTGCCCCATCTGGTAGCCAACCGGGCGCGGCTGGCGGGGTTGGGGGCGGCGTCGATTGATACGCTGTGGCTGAACCCCTTGGCCTTTCCGCGCAATCCCTATCACCATCTGGTCAAACATTACCAGGACGGGCGGCTGCAGGTCGGGCATGTGAATGACCCCGAACAGGATGCGCGGCTGGCGCTGCAGGTTCTGGCGGATCAGATCGCGGCATTCACCCGGCTGGGGCAGGAGGCGCCAGATGCCCTGCTGGCCTATCATCATCTGACGACGCTGGGCGAAGCCTCGGCCGGGTTCGATGCGCTGTTCCAATTGCAGCGAGGTGCAGCACCCGGTGAGGCCGCTGCCCTTGCCGCCATCCGCCGCCTGCTGAAGGGCCGAGCCTGCGATCACCGCCTGGACCAGACACTTGGCCGCTTGTCCGATCCGCGCAATGGCTGGCCGATGGCCTATGCGCTGTCGTGGATTTTGGTGGCGGGCGGGGACTCGGTCATGCCGCCCTGGGTGCGGCTGCAGTTTCCGCAGGCCGGGCGGATCGTGCGGCATCTGCGCGACACCAACTGCGGCGATCCTGCCTGTGGCTGGTGCGCCGACAAGAACAACCCCAATTCCGCGCTGGAACGTTGGTTCGGCTTTCCATCCTTTCGCCCGCAGCCCGTCGATGACATGGGCCGCCCATTGCAGGAACGCATAGTGGCCGAGGCGATGGCGGGCAAATCGGTGCTGGGCATCTTGCCCACCGGTACGGGGAAATCGGTCTGCTACCAGATCCCGGCACTGTCGCGGTTCGACAAGACCGGGGCGCTGACGGTGGTGATCTCGCCACTGGTCGCGCTGATGGCCGATCAGGTGCAGGGGCTGGCGCGGGCGGGGATATCAGCTGCAGTCACGGTGAACGGGATGCTGTCATTACCCGAAAGGCATGACGCGCTGGAAAAGGTGCGAATGGGTGACGCGGCGATGCTGCTTATCTCGCCCGAACAGTTGCGGTCACCATCGATCCGTACGGTTTTGCAACAGCGCGAGGTCGGACTCTGGGTGCTGGACGAGGCGCATTGCGTGTCGAAATGGGGTCATGATTTCCGGCCCGACTACCGCTACGTCAGCCGCTTCATAAAGGAATTCTCGGGCGATCATGTGCCACCGGTCCTGTGCCTGACCGCCACGGCCAAGCCCGAGGTGGTGCGCGACATCCGCGACCATTTCCAGACGCGCCTTGGGATTGATCTGATGTTGCTGGATGGCGGCGCGGTGCGAACCAACCTGTCCTTTGCCGTGCTGCCGACGCAGAAGGCTACCAAGCTGACCGATATCATGTCTGCGATCGAGGCCAACCTGCCGCCCGAAGGAGCCTCAGGCGCGGTGGTCTATTGTGCCACACGAAGTGCGACCGAGAAAGTGGCGGAATTCCTTAAAGGGCAGGGGTTGGCTGCGGATTACTTTCACTCTGGCCTGCCGCCCGAGCGCAAGCGCGACGTGCAAGAGGCGTTTCGCACGGGCCAGTTGCGGGTGATCGCCGCAACCAACGCTTTTGGCATGGGGATCGACAAACCCGATATCCGGCTGGTCGTGCATGGCGATATTCCGGGGTCCTTGGAGAATTACCTGCAAGAGGCGGGCCGTGCGGGGCGGGATCGTGGCCCGGCCAGTTGTGTGCTGCTGTTCAGCCCCGAGGATGTGGAGCGGCAATTCTCGCTTTCGGCGCGGTCTCGTCTGGCACGGCATGAGATCGGAGCGATCCTGAAGGCCCTGCGGCGGATGGAAAAGCACAAATCGGGCGAAGTGGTCGCCACCCCCGGCGAGATCGTGCGCCAGGAGAGGGATCAGGAGTTCGAGCGCGACAAGACCACCGACGACACCCGCGTGAAGACGGCCGTGGCCTGGCTGGAAGAAGCAACGCTTCTTAGCCGCGAGGAAAACCGGGTGCAGGTGTTCCCGTCGTCGCTGCGCATCCGGTCGGTGGATGAGGCGGCGGTCATCCTGGAACGAGCGCAGATCACCGGGGTTCGGCGCACGCAACTGATGGACCTTGTGCGCCATGTAATGAACGCGCCTGCCGATGCCGGGGTGTCCACAGATGATCTGATGGGTGCCTGCGGGCTCGCGGCGCGCGGTGTTGCCAAGGCGATGGCCGATCTGGAGGCACTGGGGATCGCCAGCAACGACACGGGCATCACGGTCTATGTTCATCTGGGGGTCGAGGATGCCTCATCCCGCCGCCTGGATCACGCGGCAAGGATGGAAGCCGATCTGATCGCTCTGATGCAAGAGGCGGTGCCCGATGCCGAGGGCGCTGAAGCGCAACCCTTGAACCTGACCGACACCTGCCAAGTCCTGCGCGACAAGGGGCATGTGCAGGTGCGCCCCGATCTGGTGGAAACGATCTTGCGCGGTATGGCACAGGACGGCCGCGATCAGGATGGCGGGCGCGGCAACATCACCCTGCGCAAGGCCAGCCGGAACACGATCTTTCTGCGGCTGGAACGGTCATGGCCGGTGGTCGCCCGCACCGCTGATCTGCGGCGGCAGGGGGCGGGGGCGCTCCTCGCCCATCTCACCGGAAAAGTGGCCAAAGGCACGCGCGGCAAGGACATTCAGGTGGAAACCACCCTAGGCGCGATGCTCGATGCGCTGAATGGTGACGCGTTTTTGCGGTCCGAAGTCAAGGACATGACCCGCCTGATGGACCGCGCTCTCTTGTGGCTCCATGAACAGCAGGTGGCCACCTTGGGCCGGGGCCTGACGGTGTTCCGCCCGGCGATTACGGTACATCTAAACCCCAAGGGCGGGCCCTTCACCGTGCAGCACTTCGCGCCGTTGGAGGAACATTACAGCGAGACAACGATCCAGACCCATGTGATGGCCGCTTATGCCGAAAAGGGGCTTGAGGCGATGGATCAGGCCCAGCGCCTGTCGGAAGACTACTTCGTGCTGGACCGTGACGCCTTCCTGCGCCGCTGGCTGCCGGGGCGCGGCACGGAAATCCGGCGGCAGACCACCGGCACCTCATGGCGGACGATTGTTGATGCACTCGACAATCCGGTGCAGGCCGAGATTGTCCGTGATGATCGCGAACAGACCAACGTGCTGGTGCTGGCCGGGCCGGGATCGGGCAAGACGCGAGTGTTGGTGCATCGCATCGCTTACCTGATCCGCGTGAAACGCGAGGACCCGCGCGGCATTCTGGTTCTGACCTACAACCGCCACGCCGCAGCCGAGATCCGCGAACGCCTTCGCCGCCTGATCGGGGATGATGCGGCCGGGGTGACAGTCTCAACCTGCCACGCGCTGGCGATGCGGCTGATGGGGGCGAGCTTTGCAGGCGATCACGAAGGCCCACGCGACTTTGATGGGATCGTCATGCAAGCCGTGGCCCTGCTGCGCGGGGATGGTCTGACCAAGGTAGAGGCTGAGGCGCTGCGCGAGACGCTTATCCAAGGCTATCGCTGGCTCTTGGTGGATGAATATCAGGACATCGGCCCCGAGGAATACGCCCTGATCGGCGCCGTGGCGGGGCGGTCGTTGGAGGATGACCTGCGCATCAGCCTGTTTGCCGTGGGCGATGACGACCAGAACATCTACGCCTTTGCCGGGGCCAGCATCGACTTCATTCGCCGCTTTGAGGCCGACTATGCCGCCAAACCGGTATGGCTGACCGAGAACTACCGCTCCACCGCCCATATCATCGCGGCGGCAAACGCCGTGATTGCCCCAGCGGCCCAGCGCATGAAGGCGGGCCACGACATTGCGGTGAACCGCGCCCGTGCCAAGGCGATGCCCGGGGGCGATTGGGCAGCACTGGACCCTGTGGCGCAGGGGCGCGTTACGCTGCTGGACGCCGGGGGCGATGCCGCGCAGGCGGTGGCTGCACTGGACGAACTGGTGCGACTCTCACGCCTGGGCCCTGATTGGTCGTGGCGCCGATGCGCCGTGATTGCCCGCGACTGGCGGGGGCTGGAACCCGTGCGCGCCTATGCTGAGGCGCAGGGGATTCCCATCGACATGGCCAACGAAAAGCCGCTCAGTCTCTGGCGTATGCGCGAGATGCAGGGCTTCGTTCGAGCCCTGTTGGAAGATCGGATGCGACTGCTGACCATCGACGATCTGACCTCCATTTTGAACGCACAGCCCCAATCCCGCTGGACGGATCTGATCGGCGAAGGCATTGGCACTCTGGCACGTGAGCTGGTCGAAAAGGCCGCGCCAGTGCCTGACCTCGTGCAATGGTTCGGCGAATGGGCTCGAGATGTTAGGGCTGAACAGCGGAGGCTTCTTCTCATGACCGCCCACCGTGCCAAGGGGCTGGAGTTCGATCATGTCGCGATCCTTAACGGCGGCTGGGATCGCCCCTCGCGCGGCGAGGATGCCGACGCCCCACGCCGCCTGTTCTATGTCGCCATGACGCGGGCGCGGTCCACGCTGACCGTACTGACCGACGGACCGCATGCCTTCGTGCAGCCCGGTGACGCCGTCCTGTCCCGCCGCGTCACCCCCGACGCCGCGGCCCTGCCAAGCGCCCGCCTGCGCTATGTGCCGCCCGATCCAAAGCTTGTGGACCTGTCCTTTGCCGGACGTCTGCGGCCGGGCGACCCGTCGCTGGCAGCCATCCCCGCTGCCCGCCCAGGCGACCCGGTCCATCTGATCCGCGACGGCGACCGCTGGCGGATCGACAACGCACAAGGCCAGATCCTCGCTCGCCTGTCCCGCGCCTTCGCCCCACCTGAAGGCACCACCTTCCTGCGAGGTGAGGTCGCGGCCATCCTGAACTGGCGGCGTGAGGATGGGGACGAGGGGTATCACCACCTACTCCGCCGCGACGAATGGGAGGTCGTCCTGCCCGAACTGGTGTTCGAAGCAGAGGCGCAAGCTGTCATGGCGGATCAGAACGGCAGCTGACTTCCATGATCAGGGGTGGCCTTGGCCAATCCATCACGGATCGAGAAGGGTGGCTTCCGCTGGCTGGATTCCGCCCAAGGTGGCTTCCGAAAAGTGGATTCCCTGGATTCCACAAAAGAATCCAGCACGCCACGATCGTGATTAGGTAAGTCATTGATATATTGTAAATTACTGAGATGTCTTCCGCAAAGTGGATTCCGCCTGGATTCCCCGGTGAAAAAGCCAGACGCTAGCGAAATGCCGCGCTGCGCCCCCCCCCATACGTTTGGGGCCGGGGAGGAACCATGACGAGGGGGCCAAAACAAAAGCGCCCGGGCGAGTGAATTGCTCTGTCGCCACTTTGCAACCCTAGGCGACGGCTTTGCCTTCCTTCGCGGTTTCAGCGGCCGTTAGGATGCCATCAACGCTGCGCGCTACTACCTCAGCAAGTCGACACGGAACCGCGTTCCCGATCTGGCGATAAACCGCGCTCTTGCGACCTGCAAACTTGTAGTCGTCTGGGAACGTTTGAATCCGCATGCACTCTTTGATAGTGAGCCGACGAAGCCGCTTTGGAGCTTCTCCCGGCTGGGCATTGCCGCCAGCCATGAGGCTGCCATGGTATTCTTCGATAAGGCTTGGCAACCCATTCAAAATTTCACCCTCATCCACGATGGGTGTCTTGTTCCCTCCCATGGATGCCGGAAGCGTTGAGGAATACCCCCCGCTCGGGATTGGCCGTCCTGCACCATTGAAGAGCATACCGGCGTAAGGCGACCGACGCATAATGGGAGACTTCGCAAAAGCGACTTTTGCTGTGCATGTTAAGGGATTTCGCTTGGTGCCGGCAGGTCCAAGGTCACGGACTATGTCGGCAACAGTCTCTGGCGTTGCGTGATAAGCCTCAAGACGAGCTTCGATTTCCTTCTTCAGAGCGCCCGTTCCTGCATCGTAAAGGTCGCGCCGAATTCCAATCAGGAACATCCGCTCTCGGTTCTGGGGGACGCCGAAATCGGTCGCGCCAATGACGACAAGTGCCACACTGTAGTCGCGCTCGGTTCTCGTGAAGAGCGCGGCCCGAACTTCCTCCCATCGTTCGGAGATGGCCAGCGCCTTGACGTTTTCACAGACGAAGGCGCGAGGCTTGGTGGCATCCACCACATCAAAGAAGGCGTGGATCAGCGTGCTGCGTTCATCATTCGGGTCCATTTTTCCAGCGACGGAGAAGCCTTGGCAGGGCGGGCCACCGTAGACGATGTCGAGGTCACTGGGTACCTTCGACAGATCCACTTCAAGAACGGAGGTCGGCGTGATTGCGTTACCGCGATGGCCCACCAAGCGGAGGTTCTGATTGAAGGTCTCGCATGCGGCAGGGTCAAGCTCGCAAGCAATCACAGACTGGAAACCCGCGCGCGCGAAGCCGACATCCATGCCTCCCGCTCCGCTGAAGAGAGAGACAGCCAGTCTCGGACCGCGATCATCGCGCATGTTGTGCCTCCCCTTTCATGGATGACTTTTTCCGTCAGCTTGTGCCACTTCGGTCGAGGATGGCAAGATATAGTTGGTTTCGTCAGTAAGAAACTGATCTACCCTACGATGAAGGAATTACGGATTCGTTCATGCCCTCTGCTCTCGACACCGCCATACGCACGCTGCTTCTCCCTGTCAAACCTGGAACGGGAAGCGAGTACGGCCTCCGCGCCGAGGAGATCATGGACGCGCTGGGCGTGACCGAGGACAAGGCAGACTGGGTCATGCTGGAGGCTGCTGCGTGGGAACAATACGGTTATCCGACCCAAGAATTCAGAGTCTTTATCCAATCGTTGCTTTATTCAACGGATCGCGATCCGAAATCATTCATCATCGAACCTGCGGCGCTGGGTGATGAAGTCACTGGAAATAGGGTATTGCAAGAATTTTCAGGGAGATATTTCAACCTTCACAAGCGCGTCATGGAAGAAGAAAAGGTCGGTCATCAGGCCGCCAAGCGCGTCTTGTCATACGTTCATACAATGATGCTTTTGGCCACTGGTGGCCGCATGACGGCATCGCGGATCTACTCGATTTTGCTCGCGGATGGGATCACCTTAAGTAAGAGTTGGTCGACGCCGCGCTTTATTTTGGATGCATGCGGACTTCGGCAGGAGGTCTTAGCTGCCGACATTGAAGCCATTTACAACGATGACCTGGCAGCTGAACCCGAACTTTTAGGCGATATGACGGTTGAAGAGGCCATTGCCCATGTTGCAAGCGTGTGCCGGACCTTTGGATATGATGGCGATTTGCATGATCAACTCAGAACACTGCTTATTGAAGATCTGCATACCCCATACCTGTGTATGCTTCACTTCCAACTCAGCCTCCTACAACTCTACAACCACCGTCTAACGAACGGCTACGAGTTCAGCCCTCGTGGAGAAGGCGTTCTGTGGCTAACCAACCGTTATAATATGGCTGGCCTGAACGTTGGTCTGGCTCCATTTCTGAACAACGCCAAATCTGTTGATACGCTCAATGAAGGTTGGGCATCGTCCAAAAAGAAGAAGGAACGACATGCTGCAAGAGCGTTTACGGACCTTCTGGCTGAGCTGGACCGCCTGAGCGATCCTTCGAGATCGGCCGCTGGCCTCTATTTACGAGGCATCCTACACCGTATAATTCGCGTCACCGCTGCAAGCGGTGTCGGCTTGTCTCATGTTATTCCTGCATTCAGTCCGGGTTCTGCTGCGTCCCTCATTGCTGCGGTCGGAGCTGGCAATACCGGTACGCGAGGCATTATTGAACAGCGCCTCACGGACTGCATTTCTTTACATGAAGCCGGTGACCTTGCGCTGTGGCGGTTGCGCGGGTTCGGCGATAGCGTCTTCACGACCAATACTTCGAGGAAAAAGCTCGGAGATTCGGAGCTGAAACATACCGTGGATCCGCTGATCATTGCAGTTGAGGCCCACGGGGGGCGGCTAACTGAGAAATACGTTCAGGAGCATCTGTTCACTATGAGGAATGTGATGCCGATGCGGGTTGAAGAGCTGGAGGATCGTGCACCTTTGGCAGATTGGTCGATTAATTTGCGATTCTATGCCCATGAGTTGGACCCTGCGATGACCACGGTGGTTGATGTCTTGGGGGTTTCGGTGGCGATAGACTATTTTCGATTTTCTGATCTTGCGGCCGTGGACACCACTGCAGGTATCGCGGCGATCATGGACCACCATTTCGCGAACGAGCTCAACGAAATCCATGTTCACCCTTCAATCCGGCAGAAAGTCATTGGGATGATGTGAAAGCGGATGAAGTTGATAGATCTTGGCTGTTTCTGATCTGGCTATCTAGTCCAAGGCCGAACCTTCGGCATCGCCGTCGTCACCTCGACCTCCCGAAGCATCCCGCCCGCGATCAGCCCATCCCGGACCCAGTCCAGCGCCTGCCACCAATCCTCATAGCCGCGCCGCGCGGAGGCGATCTGTTCCGGATGCGGCCGCCATGTGACCGGGCAAGCCAGAAATTCGACCGTTCGCCACTTTCCGCGCGTTTTGACCCGGTCGGTGCCGACGACGATGGTTGTTGCCCGCTCACCATGCTGGTTGTTCTTGGTTTCCATCGGGACGCAACGCGGGACAACGCCTGGCATCCAGTCCGGGATCAATCCAGTGCGCGCCAGTTCCGCCACGCTGATCGCCATGCGGATGCCGCCGCGGCTGTCGGGCATGCCTGCGACGGTGGCGGCAATGACTTCGGCGTCGGGGTGGGTGTAACTGCCCGTTTTGTGCTGGCCGCCGTCGACCTTGCAGCCCAGCGCGGCGCGCTGCAGCAGGACGTATTCGAGTCCGAAGCCGAAGCCTTCCTCACTTACGTCCTTTGGCGGCGGCAGTGCCAATTGTGCCTTCTCGATCCGGAACGCCCATTCTAGCGCTGCCTGCACGCCCAGCGCGCGTTTGACCCTTGTGCCGCTCGCGCGGCCGATCTTGCCGTGGAAACTCATGGCTGCAATCCTTCAAGGAAATCCGTCTGCACCGGGCGCTGGGCTTGATCCGTCGGTCGCCAGATCCACGGGCCCGAGGCCATAGGCAGCTGCGAGAGAGCGCCACGCATGCGCTGCTGCCAGAGGGTGAACTCCGTTGCCGAGCAGGCGCAGAGCGCGTGCCCGATGGGCCAGCCCATCAGCCATCCGACGAAGAGCGGGTTCAACCGCCGCCGCGCACGTCCCTTCAGGATCCGCCGACATGCGACGCGCCCATGCGAGGCAATCATCGAAGCCCAAAGCGGGCGCGAGATCAGGGCGTGCGGCGAGGACCGCCGCCCATCCGACGTGATCGCCGGGGCCGGGCGGGTGAAGCCCTGTTCCGCCCGGTAATGCAGGATGTCCATCCGGGATTTGCCATCGGCCCGGGTGATGCTGGCCTCGCTGGATCCTTTGCAATTCTGCGCCGCTGGTGTCGGCCATTGCGCAGCCTGTGCTGGCAGGGGTGGCGTGCCGCCCGAGCCAAAGTTCTGGCCCGGCCCGCCCTTCGCGCCATCCGTCGCTTTCGGCGTCGACCGGTTGGTGATGCCCAGCGCCAGCGCTTCCGCCTTGCGGGTGAAGTCGCTGTTCCCTGCCGGGTTGTAGCTTGAGGTGCCAGGATGGAGGCTCATTTGTGCGAGCCAGGATGAAGATGCGCAGCCGCTGATGCGGCGCACCGACTTCTGCCGCCGAGAACAGGCCTGCCGCAGGCGTGTAGTCCAGTCCCGAAAGCTCTCGCAGGACGGCTTCAAGGCCGAGGGTGACGTGGCCGGGGACGTTTTCGAGGAAGACCCATTCGGGGGAGCATTCCCGGATGATGCGGGCAACCTCTGGCCAGAGGTGGCGGGGGTCGTTGGCACCCTCGCGTTTGCCAGCGGCACTAAATGGCTGGCAGGGGTATCCGGCAAGGACGATGTCGAAGGCCCCGAGAAAGGGCCGGGCATCGAAACTGCGAACATCATCCCAGATTGGCGCGGGTGCGAAGTATCCTTCGCGCTGTGATGCGATGAGGACGCTGCGCGGCCAGTCCTCCCATTCGACAAAGGCGCGGGTGTGAAAGCCGGGTTCGGCAAGCATGAGGCCCAGATCCAAGCCTCCGCCGCCTGCGCAGAGGGACAATCCGTGCCGGGGACGTGACACCATGCCATTCACCGGATCCCCCGCTCGCGCAGGCGTTCGGCGGTAACCAGCCCCCGGCCCAGCATTGCATCGCGCATGGTGTTGCTGATCGCACTGACCGGCAGATATCCGTCCGCGTTGACGATCCTGGCGTAAAAGGCGGGCAGGTCGGTGATCGGCTTTGCCGCCGGTGCCGATTCTGATTTCCGCTTGCGACGTTTCTGCCCGGCAGCTTCGACCTTGCGCTGGGCGGCGCGCTGCATGGCGCGGTCCAGCGCTTTCGGCCCATCGGGCGGTTCGGGATGCTCTTGTCGGGATGCCTCGGCAGTAGCGACGATCTCTGCCTCGGACATTCCCAACTCGTCGCGCCAGCGCTGCACGTGCAGCCGGGGTGGCCAGCCCTGCCACCAGCCGGGCAGGGCGCCGGGGTCGAGGCCCAGCGCGTCGAGCACTTCCCCGAAAAACTGATCCGAGATCGCATCACGCGCCTGCGCGCCCTCCTCCTCCTTTACAGGTTTACTTAAAGGTTCTCTTACAAGGTTAGTCTCCGGATTCCGGAGATGGCTTTCGGCAAAATCCGGAGATGGCTTTGCCGAAAATCCGGAGATGGCTCCATGTCCGGAATCCGGAGTTGGGTCGTCGTCTTGTTCCTCGTCCATTCCCGAAAAGCCGTCTCCGGTTTCCGGAGTTGGCTCTTGTGGAAAACCATCCTCGAACCCCAGGATGTAGCGTGTGGCCTGCCGCTTGTGGGTGCGCGGATCATGGACACGAACGCGGTGGATCAGGCGCAACTCCTCGAGCCGCGCGAGGTGTTCGTTCAGGGCAGAGATCGACATTTCCGCATCGTCCGCCAGACGCGCCTGCGTCGGAAAACAGCCAAAATCCGGATTGTGCCGGTCGCAGAGGAACCAGAGCACGATCTTGGTGGCGGGTTTCAGCCCGCGCTGCTGGATGGCCCAGACAGTTGCCTTGTGGCTCATGGTGCCGTCCTCCGCGCCGGGCGGACACGGCTGGTGAAACCATGATCGGCCAAAGCGCCAAGCGCATCGTCCAGGCTGCGGACCAGCGCCCAGCCTAAGCCCTGTGCCAGCACGTCATCACGGAACGCCTCCTGGTCGGGGCGCAATCGCCCCTTGGGTGCCTTCAGTTCCAGAAACAGGACGCGCCCATCGCAGATCACCATCAGATCTGCAAAACCAGCATGCACGCCCATGCCGACCAGGATCGCCTGACGTTTTGCGCCGCGAGGACCGGGTTCGGTCACCTCATTGGCGCAATGGTGGACGATGGCATCGCGGGGCAGGGCAAAGCGCAATGCCTGGACGATGGCGCGCTGGGCGTCCGCCTCGGGTGTGCTGCGACGGTTCATCGTGCGGCCCTCTCGTTGTCATCGCGCTGCGCGCGCTGCACTGGTCGCCGCGCATCGATCACCACCAGCAGCACCCGGGCGTCCTTCCTCTCGGCCGCGGTGTCGCCATGGGTGACAAGGACATTGCAGGCGAGTCGGATCAGGTGGTCGCTGTGGTGGGCGACATCGGCGATGACGTCGCGGGCCTCGGCGACACGGTCAGCGGGCCAGTCGGAGTTGCGGGGGTGCAGATGCATCAGCGGCGCCCTCCGGCACGACGGCGACGCGGGGCAGCTTGCTCTTGCTCCTCCAGCCATTCCTCGATGGCTGCGCGACGGTAGTAGACCTTCCGCCCGGCGCGGACGCAGGCAGGACCGGTGCGCTGGGCCTCCCAACGGCGCAGCGTGTCAATCGACAGGCCGAGTTCCACGGCGAGATCAAGACGGCTGATCCAGCCGACCAGCAGCGTGCGGGGTTTGTCCTTCGGGTCTGGCATTGATCCAAGGCGTGGCATTGGGGTCTCCCTCTTCCGGGCCCTTTTGACGGCGGGCGTCAGGGGGCGGTTGCAGAGACCAGTGAGCGCAGGGCCGAAGGGGTGGCGGGAAGGCGCAAGGTGGCGCAAAGGAACGCCCCCTCGCGCCACCCCTTGTTTCATTAGGTTTTGCGCGTCGGGCGGCGTGGCGTGGGGTTGGGCAAGCCGTCGTGGCCAATGGGCCAAATGGACGCCAAAGCTGCAAACACCTGCGAACAACCGGATCTACAGGTGATTGACCGGCATTGGCAGGCAAAGAGGGGGTGGCATCCCGCACGGCACCTCTGCCACCCATTGAATTGCTTGAAGATTTACTGGGCCCGCATGCTTTACAGCCCCGATTTCAACTTGACGGCATATTGGCGGCTGAAGACGGCAGGGTTGGGCTTGGTAGCGCGCGTCCATGACCGGCCCGGCCAGTGCTCAAGTCCCAATGAAACAAGGGGTGGCGCACACAGCGCGACCTTTCCGCCACCCTGCGCCTTCCCGCCACCCGCATCCCCATGCTTGCCTTGATAGTGCGGCGGAACCACGCCTCATGTCGGATGCAAGAAGGATCAAACGCATGCCCGAACGCATCAAGCTGACCGAAAAAGTGCTCCGCGAAGCCGAACCCGTCGTGGGGCGCGACTACCAGATCTTCGACACGGAAGTCCGTGGGTTTGCCGCCTGCATCTACCGCGGCGGCGGGCGGGCCTTCACCCTCGACTATCGCCATGCCGGTCGCCAGCGCCGGATGACCTTCGGGCGCTGGCCGGAATGGTCAGTGTCGGCGGCACGAGAGCGGGCCAAGGAAATCCGCCGCGAAATCGACGCCGGTGCGGATCCGCTGGCCCAGCGCGGGGCGTTGCGCGAAGCGCCGCGCGTGGACGATCTGATAGAACGCTACTGCGCCCAGCACCTGCCGAAGCTGGCCGAGCGCAATGCGTCTGACCAGAAGTCCGCGCTGGCGAAGATGGTGGCTCCGGTCTGGGGCCGGAAGCTGGTGACGGAAATCACCTCGACCGACGTCGACAAGCTCTTGAACAAGGTGGCCGAGGGTCGGGCCCGGCCGCACAAGGAAAAGCCCAACAACCGGGCCAGGAAACTGCAACCAGCAAAGCCTACGCCGGTGCGCGCCAACCGCATCGGGGAAGTTCTGCGCAAGATGTTTACCTTGGCGGTCGAATGGGGGTGGTGCGAGGACAATCCCGCCCAGCGCTTCCATCGCCGGATTGAAACAGCGCGGGAGCGGTTCCTGTCAAAGGATGAGATCAACAGCCTCGCTGCAGCCCTCGACGCTGCAGAGGACCGCCGCGCTGCCGATATCATCCGCATGTGCATGCTGACCGGCGCCCGTCTGGGCGAGGTTCGGCAGGCGCGATTTGAACAGTTCAACCTTGAACACATGAGCTGGTCAAAGCCACCCGCCATGACGAAACAGCGCCGGGTCCATCGTGTGCCAATCTCGGATGAAACCGCCACCATCGTGCGCCAGCGCCAGTTGATGGTTCCGCGCGGTACGCCGTGGCTGTTCCCCGGCGACACGCCCGGCCAGCCGGTGCAGGAGGTACGGCGGTTCTGGGCGCAGCTCCAGAAGGAATGCGGATTGCAGGAAGTCCACATCCACGACCTGCGCCACACCTTTGCCTCGCTGCTGGTCAGCGGCGGCGCTTCGCTGGAAATGATTGGCAAGCTGCTGGGCCACAGCCAGATGCAGACCACCCTGCGCTACGCCCACCTGATGGACTCACCCCTGCGCGCGGGTGTCGATGCTGTGGCGAGCGCCTTCCGGCCAAAGCCCCGGTTGGTTCACGATGCTGACGATCACGGTGGCCGAAAGACCGCGTGATCCGGGCAGGCACGGACCGGGATCATCACGCGTCCCCGCGTTGCAACGCCCTCCATATCGGCGTGATCCGCCGCCGAATGCTCCGGCTGTCGGGCATCTTCTTGCCGTCCGACCGGTCCGCAAACCATTCCTGCATCTCGGCAACCAGGTCGGCTTGGGTTTCGGGCAGACCGCGATCGAAAATGCGCACGATCAGCGCGATGTTCATTCCTTCCCAATCATAGGAGGTTGAAACTCCGGGCCCGGCCGCCACGCGTCGGATCATGTCGTTCTCGTCCTCGAAGGCGTGAACCTCTTCTGCCATGATCACCATATCAGCCACCGCCACCGTTATGCCGCACACTGGATCGGTGATCAGCAACCAATCCTGACGCCCGGCAGGCTGGATGCGCCGCATGATCCCTTCCGATGGCCCCGTCCCGCAACGCCGGAAGAGCGGCATCAACTCCATTGGCGACAAGGTAACCTTGCCTGCAATGACCTCGTCGCCGCAGCGGACCGCGGTAATGCCGGTCAGGATCCGGAATCTGCCTGCATCGGCCCACCCGGCTATATCTGCGATGTTGCAGCCCCAGCGCGCAGAGGCTTCGTGAAGGGTGAAGTAAACGCGGGGCGGCAAAGACATGTCTGAGGCATCCTCCAATGAACCGAGGATGATCTGTGCTCAAACCGCCTGCAGCCCGCGCCTCGATGGCGCGGGGTAAGTGACCGGACACAACGACATAAGAGGCGCTGTCGCGCCTTTAGCCGCCGAAACTGCTTTTCCGATAGACCTGCTTTGCTTTTGGTTGAGGACTGCTCTCCCCACCAGCACAACCTGCACGGGCGCTCGCTTCGGAGCAAGGGGGAGGAGAAAATGTTGTTGTGGATAAGCCCCATAGCGTGTGTGAATGTGCCATCCCTTGGATTTGGCGTTGGCCCCGCAGGCGGCGGAAACTTGCAAGATACTGATATTAAATGGTTTATTGCGTAATGCGAAGGCGCATCGACAGCCTTGGGATCGCAAGTGGTAAAATTCGTTAAACGTGAAGTAACGATATTGACGAATCCGCCAAGCGCAGATATACATGATTCAACAAATGTCATTTCACGGAGTTGGCCTCATGCGCAAGGTCGTCAGGGAATACCAGCAGCTGTGCCACGCCGAGGGCGTGTCCTTGCTCGGCATCGAGCCGCGTGGTCGGCATTACGCCCTTCATTTCGAGAGAGGGTTTCTCATTGCGGCTTCCACGCCCTCTGATCACCGCGCACGCCACAACCTCCGTGCCGCTATCCGCCGCCTGCACGCTTGAAGGAACTGAACATGAACTTGCCCGTCTCGCCCGAAGCAATGACTGTCGAAGACCGCCACCAGTCGTGGATCAATCGCGAAATGACTGGATACGGCAACGTCAACTGGGACTACGGGAAGGAACTTCTCGAGATCCTCGAGAGGCACTTTCGCGTCATCGAAAAGATTCTCGGCAGGGAAGCGGTCGCACCGCATCTTTTCAAGATGCTGCCTGGTCCCGATATCGAAGGGTCCACGTGGGAAGAAGCCTTCGAGGAATACTTGCCGCTGACAACCCAGTGGTGGGAAGCGGACAAGCTGCTGGACAATGCTGCACTGTACGGCTTCTACGGCATTACCGATCCGGAGGTTCCGCTGGCCAAGCGTGTCGAGTGGGTGGCAGCTCTGGCGACAGAGATTGCGGACTTTTGCCAGCTCGCTCAGCCTAACCCCCAGGGAGTCATTCACCTTGTCTCGCAGCTTGCGTTGTCGCGTTATGCTATCGATCGTGGTGAGGGCGATGTCGATCTGCAGTCGCTCGCCCTGTTCGGCGGCGTGACCGAGGGCCGGATCCGGAACATCCTGTCTAGTAACGACAGCGGGCTGGAAAAGGTCGGCCAGCGCGTGACGGCCGCCAGTGCAGCCGCATGGCTGAAGGGACGCAAGGAGCACTTTGCCTCCATCTGGCAGCAGGATGACGAAGTCGAGCCGGAAGCGGCAAGCAACGACTTCGTCGATGATGTCGTGTTCGTCCCGGTGGCAGCGGACGGCAGCTTCTTCCACCCCGGCCTTGCCCGCAGCGGCAAGTTCATGATCGGAGCCAAGGGAGAGGAAGTGTCGCATCCGACCTTCGAAGACGCGCTCGGGGCCTTGCAGAAGATGGCGACCCCGCGCTGGCGCCGCCCGAATGATGCGGGGAACTGGGGTATCGTCTCCGGCCGCGACTGGAAGCGCATCGAGCGCCGCCAGCTGCTTTCAATGTGATCCGGAGTTCAATGATGCGCTTTATCCCCGAAGACCTTCTCTCTGCGCTCCTCGAAACTTCCCCGCGGCCGACGGTACATGCGCCGCGGGATGCGCGTGGCCTCTACGGGCTGGTCGATCACCATGGCGATCTTCGCTACATCGGATCGACCAGTTCCACGGATCAGACCTTCTATGAGCGGATCCACCAGCGCCATCGCACCGGATCGGAAGGCATGAGCCATTACTTCTCGCAGATGTACAACACCGGCCGGATGTGGCGTGAACGGAAGGACGCGACCACCAAGGTCGACGGAGACCTTGCCAAAAAGTTGCGCAATGAGTTCGTCGTCGATCATTGCCGCGCGGTCTGGCTTGCTTTGCCCGATACCGCGGACATCGCGCGGCTGGAAGCTGAGGTCCTCGCGATGGCACCCGAGCACGCCATTGCCTGGAACCGGCGCAGGATGCAGACCTATGATGAGCCCGCCGACCTGGTTGACGCCACTTTGCGTCGTCTTGGATGGGGGGCACAGGAACGTGCCGCAATCGAACGGCAGCGCCGGCGGTTCCTTGGCGTAGCCGCCAGCCCCGTTCCCTCGATTGCGCGGCAGCCTGCGTCCGTCCCTCAGTCTCGTGTGACGCCCTTTCCGAAGGGCCCCTTCCGCTTCTTCGCGCTGGACGTTGAGACGGCCAACAATGACCGGGGCAGCATTTGCCAGATCGGCGTGGCCTGTGTACGTCCAGACAATTCCATCGAGACGTGGATGACCTACGTTGACCCGCAGGTTGACCGCTGGGTCTTCACGTACCTGCACGGGATCAGCGCCCGGACGGTAAAGGGCGCACCGACCTTTGCTGAAGTGCTTCCGGTGCTGCGGGACGCGCTGGCAGGCCACGTCGTCTATCAGCATTCCGGCTTTGATCGCAGCGCTGTTGCGGCCGCCTGCGACAACTCCGGCCTTAACGTCCCACAGTGGGAGTGGTGCGACAGTGTTCATGTTGCGCGTTCTGCATGGCCCGAGTTGCGCGGAAATGGCGGGCATGGTCTTGGCCGCCTCAAGCAGCATCTCGGGCTTGAGTTCGACCATCATGATGCGGGCGAAGATGCTCGTGCCGCCGCTGAGGTGGTCTTGCGTGCCGAAGGTCGCCAGCCCGTCAGGCTGCAGAAACCGGTTCGGTCAAGCCGGGCCGAAATTGACGACGATTTCGACTTGATCGAGGACGACGATGACACTGTGATCGTGGCCGAAGCACCGGTGGTCGCTCCGAATGTTCCAGTTCTCCAGACACTCCGGAATGCTGCACGTGCCATCGGGACTACCGAGATCACGCAGGGCAACATCGACAATGACCACATCTATCTGCGGGGCTTTTTCGACAAGTTCCCGGCTGATGCGATTGGCGGATCGAACCGCGCGTCGGCCGCCCAGCGCGAAATTGCCGTCGACTGGGGTGGTGGAACCGTCGTCATGACCGATCTGGATGGGGCTAAGCAGTTTTTCCGCAAGCGTGGCTGGATCAGGGAGTTCTTTGCGCGGAATGGCGCGCGGGCAGGCGACATGATTATGGTCGAGGAAATCGGTCCCTACAGCTACCGGGTCGTCTTCCAGCGCCGTGCAGCATAGGGGCTAAGTTGGGACGGCCTCGCGTCTGTATCAGCCGGGCGACGTCGTCGCGGTCATCACTCCGGCTGCCCAGAGGTACTTGGTGTGGGGCAAACGGGTGGTGCCGTGAGGTTTCTTAAGTGAAACTTCGCACGACCTAGGAAGCCATCTGACGAAACCAAACCAAGATCGAACGCTGGCGTTCGATCACTCACTCGCTTGACGTAATCTGCCGGATTGCGATTGCTAGGATTGCGAACTAAGCAAGAGGTTGGACACTGTACGAAAGCACCGCCAATGCCCGATGATCCAGCCGTTGTCTTGAAAGAGTTGCTGCAGAAGCACGCATCCGCTCCGTTCCTGTTTGTCGGTTCTGGGTTCTCGCGTCGATATCTCGCAATTGAAGATTGGGCGGGGCTGCTTCAAAGGTTTTGTGCACCGATTCGTGATTTTGGATATTATAGCTCGAAAGCCAACGGTGACCTTCCGACGGCAGCGTCATTGATGGCAATTGATTACAATGAGTGGTGGTGGACTGCACCGGAAGCTGAGGCAAGTCGGAAATCGGCGGCCGGTTCCGTTAAGGGGCAATCGGACGCGTTGAAAGTCGACATAGCGGCATACATGGACAGGTTTTCGCTCGAGGATGCTCGTTCCTCCGGCTTTGGTCCTGAGATTGCGTCTTTTTCCGATATTGCGATTGACGGGATAATTACGACTAACTGGGACTCGCTTCTTGAGGAACTATTTCCGGACTACAAAGTATTTGTAGGTCAGCAGGAACTACTTTTTTCAAATCCGCAAGCAATTGGAGAAATATATAAAATCCATGGCTCCTCCTCTGATTTTAGTACACTGGTCCTAACTGCAGAGGACTATGCTGAATTTTCAGCGAAGAACCCATACTTGGCTGCAAAGCTTGTCACGATCTTTGTTGAGCACCCGATTATTTTCATAGGCTATTCGATTACGGACCCACACATCCGCGCGATTATCACCTCCATCGCACAGTGCTTGACCCAGGACAAAATCGCTGCCTTCCAAGAGAACCTCATCTTTGTGCAGAGAGCGAAGGAAGGAGAAATTCCAGCGATAGAGAAGACAACGATCCAGTCGGGCGATTTCAGTGTTACAATGATGGTTGCAAAGGTAGCTGACCTTGGTCAGGTTTACGCTGCACTGACTGGCACTAAGCGCAAAATTCCAGCGCGTGTGTTGCGCTTCTTCAAAGAGCAGCTGTACGAACTGGTGCATGCTTCTGCGGATGTAGAGAAGAAAATTGCAGTTGTTGATTTTGAGGACATTGATAGTGCAGACGCTGTAGAGTTCGTCGTAGGCGTCGGCGTTGCCAAGCATCGGCAAGAATTCGGCCAGAAAGCTGAAGAGCGCCTCGCTGCAAAAGGATATGCTGGCGTAGGTGCGAATGAACTGTTTGAAGACTGTCTGGCGGATGAATCAAAGTTTCACGGGCCCGATCTACTTGGCACGGCATTTCCAATATATGCCCGAACAAGCAAGAAGTTCATTCCAGTTTTTCGCTACCTTAAGAACGTTGGTATAACTTCTGATGCTGAATTGGCGGCATCTAAATATGAAGGAGCGAAGAAGATTGTTCAGAAGCTGCGAGGAGCAGACTATACATACCCTTCGTATAGGAAACGTTATTTGAGTGGCTTCGCGAATCTGAACACCCAGCAGATTATTGAAAAATCGTCATCTCCTAACGAGGCAGTCATCATGATCGGCTTTCAGCCAAGTGGCGATCTGAACATGGCAGTATTGCGAGATTTTTTGCGGACAAACGCCAAGCACCCGAAAGGTGAACCGTATCTGTCGCAATATCGTAAGCTTGTTTGCCGCTTTGATCTGATTCAGTATGGATTCTGAGGAATCAAGCCGGCTTTCCTCGTTCCAATGTTTTCAGCGGTACCCGGGCTTGGCGAAATTGCTAAGTGTGCAAGTTCGTGAGGTCTGTCTATGTTTGGCAGGAAAACTCCATTTTCGCCCAAAAGCGATTAGTGTCATCGTCATCTCACCATTGATCTCTTCACATCAACGCCACATCAACCCGCCACTGCATGTTTTGCGCCACGTTTGCTGCCGAAAGACGGCGAATCTTGCCCGCTGCGAACATAGAGATCGCGGAGAATCAAACGGTTGGCCCGTAAGCCGTTGAAATTCCTAAGCTATCAAAATTGCTTGGATTGTGGCTCATAACCTGAAGGTCACAGGTTCAAATCCTGTCCCCGCAACCAAATTTAACAAACATATCAATCACATACGCAGCGCCCCACGGGGCGCTTTCTGCGTTGCCGGAGTCTTGTCAACACTTGGTCAACGTTTGAAGAGCCCCCCGGAGAAGCGGGGGCTTTCTTGATTCAGACCTTCAGCAGATCGAGTAGCGGATCGAAGGCATACATCGCGGCCCTGCGCCCGGATGCGGCTTCGATGGTGCGCAGAAGGCCCGCCTCGACAAGCCGTCGTGAGAGCGCGCGGGCGGATGAGGGAGGAATTCCCGATCGTTCTACAAACCGGTCGTTACGGAAGACTGGGCTCGCGAACACATAGTCGAGCGCCTGATCGTGGAACTGCGAATTCAGCACCTCGCGGAACCGTTCCCGCATCTCGCCGTGCAGGCGGAAGATCGCGTCCGCAGTCTGGATGTTGACCGTCGCTTGGGCGTGCATCGCCTGGAGAAAGAATACCACCCAGCCGGTCCAATCGCCTGTGGCGGAAACCGCACGCATTCGCTCGATGTACTCGTCCTTGTGGGCCTCGAAGTAACCGGACACGAAAAAGTTCGGCTGATGCAGGACGCCAAGTTTCCAGAGCATCAGGGTGATCAGCATACGACCGATCCGGCCATTGCCGTCTTCGAAAGGGTGCAGGGCCTCGAACTCCACATGCGCGATGGCAGTGCGGATCAGCGGCCGCATCGCGCTCTCGTTGATGTAGCGGACGAGTTCGGCCATCGCCGGGCCCAGTTGCTCCGGCGCGATCGGGACGTAGTAGATCTTTCCCCGCCGTTCGTCCCCGATGTAGTTCTGTTCAACCTTGTAGCTGCCGGGGCGCTTGCGGGCTCCCCGGCCGAAGGACAGCAGCTGCTGGTGGGCGGTGCGGATCAGATGCTCGCCAAGCGGCGCTCCATCGGCCAGCGCCTGCTGTGCATTCCGCAGCGCGCGGGAGTACAGGTAGGTCTCGACGTCGTCGTTGCGGGCCTCCCGGTAAGGGTCAGCGCTGCCTGCATCCTCTTCGGCTTCAAGTCGGTACAGTTCCTCGATGGTCGAAATCGTCCCTTCCATCCGGGAGGAGGTGACCGCATCCTGGCGGCGCAGGGGGGCGAGGAACAACTCGCTGTTCACCATGCCCGACATCTTGGTATCGTACCGCGCAAGGGAGGCCGCCGCCTCTTCGAGTGGCCCGAGCAAAACCTCGTAGTCGAGGGCAGATGGGGGAAAGGTGCCGACATGATAGGTGACCGCATCTGTCAGATCGTAAGGTTTGGTGACCATATTTGTGCCGATTCTGTCATCAAAGAGATTTGACGATAACCTAGTCACACCAAGATAGCTTGGCAACAGAATTGGGAGCCATTCTGACGCCAAGGCGCGTTGTCGTCATCAGTCTGCCATCAAGCCAGATTGACGACAGAGATGGCAATAGAACTGCCATCAAAGTTTGCTCCCTTGTCACTTTCTCCGCCCTCTGCGGAGAATGGTTGATCTGACCTCCGCACGAACGATGTCGCGACCTGTGTCCTGAACGACCGGGTGGAGTAGCGTAAGGCCGTTCTGAGCATGTCATTGAATAGCCCCTAGATTTGTAGACGCCTTGCTTGGTAATTTTGGAAGCAAGGAGGACGCGATGTCCGGCACGAAGTTCCCAGACGAGTTCAAGCGCGATGCGGTGGCCCAGGTTGAGGATCGGGGTTAGCAAACTAGGGGCTATTCACATGAACCCCCGGACAACTTCAGCTCTTGTCCGAGGTTTTGCAACACAAGCCCACCGGCTGAAGACCTGGGAGGCGGTCAAGAGGGTGAGCGACACAATTGCGACTGCGCCCGAAAACGCCAGCACGCCGCTTGCTCTGCGCGGATCGGACGAGCACGTGCTTGCTGTCTTCGAGAAGTTGAAGGTTCAGTACGAAGGAAACAAAAACATCCCGAACCGCACGCTCGCAGGTCTTTGGGCATATTTCGAAGAGTTCCTGCCAGAGTGCCAGGACAAGGCCGCTTCGGAATATGCCAATGCGCTGACGACACTTGCGATGGAGAATGAAGAGGCCCTTGTTCGCGACCTGACCGGGAACTTCTGCCTCGAACAGCTCCGCAAGAAGGAGCCGGAACTGTTCGAAGTGCTGGCCGTGGATGCAGGTCTGGATGAAGCCCACGGCGAAAAGAAGGCGGCCTACATGACCCGAAAGGGGATTGGTCGGGCGACCTTTAACAACCGATACGAACTGGGTGCTGCGGCAATCCGTGAGTGCTTCGACAAAACCCTGCGCTACAAACTTCTGGGGCCACAAATCTTATGAACAAGCGATCAAAACTCTTTGCAGATATTCTGCGCGGCCAAGAACCGGCCGAAGGCGCGTTTAGCGATGATCGGATCAGGTCCGCTCTGGCTGGCAATCCTCCTTTGTCGGTCGAAGAGCGGTTGTTGTTGTGGTCGTCCCCAGACGCTCGGGATCACTTTCTGGCTGTCCGCCGGGAGGTCCGGAGAGAGTTGGCGGAGGCTATTGCAGGCGCTGGCCTCGGCTACTCGGAGCGCAGGCTGGCGGCTTCTGGTGAAGGCGACGATGTCCAGCAGGTTCAGGGCAAGGGCTTTTCGGTCGTCGTCTTCCACGATGATCTTCCAGGCGCAGAATGGTCGATCTTGTGCCAATTGGAATCGACATATTTGGTGACTCTCCCTCCAAGGACAGTTGTGACGCTGCGGGACAGCGGTGGCCTTATCTGGGCGTCGGGCGTGCCCGATGATCAGGGGTGTTTCGGTGGGGCTTGGGCAGAACAGTCCAAGACACCTGCGGAAAGGCTGAAGAGGCATACCCTGCGCCTGGAGCTGTAGGACAAGTTCGCAAAACAAGAGGGGCGTAGGAAAGCCGTGAGTGAGAGTCTTCCGATTGAAGCAGCTGCAATTCTTGCGCAAGTGCAACTTATCGCGCGCCGCGAACTTGGATTGCGAGTTGCCGAGATTCTCAAGGCGAAATGGGGCAAGGCGTGGCTCGAAACCCTGAACCGGAAGGTCAGTGTCTATGCGGAAGAGAAGAATTCTGACGGCACCAAGAAGTTCATGACTGTCGAATTCAGTGATCAGGGTTTCAACTGTGATCACAACAAGACGATGATAATTTTGCAGCAGCTTGCGAGGGCTGGAGAGTTCAGAGAGAGCAATAGCACAATCAGAAACCTGACTTTCAGCAGGATAAACAGCAGAAACCGAACGACTCACGAGCAGCACCTTCCTCCAAGCCGGGAACAGGTTCTAGCGGATGTGAAAGAAACCATCACTCTTCTCGATATTCTGGGCAGCCGATCCGGGGTTTCGAAGCTGAAGACGCTCGAAAAGCTGATCAGCTCAGAGGATGAACTGATCATCACAATCAACAAGGCAATGGATGCAGGCGCAACGCCTGGAGCGCTACCGTCAGAGATGGGGACGATCCTCACGATGATGCAAGAGTTGCTGTCTCACGCCAAGCAGGCTCCGCCAAAACTCTCGACAACTGACAAGGACGAGATTCGCGGCCTCGTGGCAGAGGCGGTGCAAAGTCAGCTTGCTTCCCGGCCACAGTCAATTCAGCCCGCGCCTATGCTGAATGGGCGACGCAGGCATGCCATTCCTTCCCCGGCGAAGGGTGTCGTGCTCTTTCCTATTGTTTCAGCCTTGTCTGACGATGAAAGTGATTACGGCGTCATCAGCACATCTACATACTCATCGCCCACTGGCCGGATCACGTTTGCTTCGACGTTCTCAGGGGTCGAGCGCAACAATGGGTACCACCAGATCATTGCGGATGCCCGCCATCACGAGCTTGATGGCTCAAGGACTGAGCAATCTACCCGTGCCCGGATTGACCCGAGTGACTTTGGCGGGAACAGCTTTGGATTGGCCGCAGCCATCGCCGACAAGACTGCTCGATATGGCGTAGCCGAAGGTTTGGCGGGTCGACATATCGTGGCAACTGGAATTCTGGAGCGTGATGGTCAGGGCACGGTGATCCAGGTTGACGAGTTCCAAGCAAAGGTCCGGTTGCTTGTGCGCTCTGCCCCGTCCGGATCGTTCTTCATATTTCCTAAAGAAAATCTTGATGCGTCGGATGCTCAGACACGTGAATTGCTTGATCAAGTGCAGTTCGAATGGCGCGCTGTTACTCACGTCGATGAGTTGCACGACATCTTCGCCGCGGGCGCTGATCCTCTGCTCGTGGACGAAAGGACACGCCCGCAAGTTCTCAAATCAGTTGGTGATGAAGTCGTTGACACGAACGAAGATGCTGATCCGAGCAGTTCAGGCGTCGCCGTAAGACACTCCAGACGACCGGCACTCGCTGCGGCGGTCGTTGCAGGTGCAGTCCTTTTGGGCGGAGCGTTCGCGGTAAGCGAGTGGTAAGGTGCTTCCAGACTGGACCCGATTCAAGCTCAGGCGAGTGATGAACGCTTAGTCCGCGTGGCAGAGGCTGCCTTGAGAATATCCAAGCCCTTGGATTCTGCACCGAGTTGCAGGGAGTTGCTTGCTGCGTCAACGGCACTGACTGACGTTGATCGCGACCGTATGCTTCCGGTGCATGATGGCGCTATTTCTACTTCCTCCGACTGTGCTTCCGCCCTGAAAGATAGCGAGCAGATTTGGATGCAACTGGCTTCAGCGGCGTCGACCATTGCGAATGGGCAGGCAGTACCTGTGGATCAGCTTTTTGCACTTCGGGAGTCTTTTGGTGTCTTCACAATGTCAGACGCTTCAAGCTCGGACAGGAAAACGATGCTCGCGTCAGTTGACGCTTACCTAGGTGAGAACCTCACCCGGCAGGGACGATGGGAAGCCCTTGCTGAGGCCATTACTGCTTGGCGGTCGAATGTGGTTTCGCGCCTCGTTGATGATGTCGCCAATGCCTATACCGCGCTGACTCCCGAAGACCGGTCTCTGGCATCTCAAGAGCAGAAGGTGTTGATGACCGCAGGCCAATCTGCTCTGGCTGAACAGCAGACAAGCGATCGACGGTTGACTGACGTGGTCGCCGCAAGCCGCCGTCTTTCTGCTGAACCCGGGGCGGCTGCTCTAACTTCTGCGAACAAGGCACTTGGAGCATTGCTGCCTCTGGATCATGCGCGTGCGGATGCCGCCGAGCTAGAGGCAATATCCGCAATCGAAGCAGCTATGGCTACCGCGAAGTTCCAACGGCTGTCACTTGCGGCTGGAGTGTTTAGGCACGCGCGTAATCGAACAACGGCGGGCGAGCTTTCGGACGCTTCATCGGAGCTTTCTGAAGAGGAACATCGCAAGGTGCCCACAGAGATCGCCGCTGCAATTTCATTGGCTGTCGAGGCTCAGTTGGAACTGGTGCAGAGTCTGGCGCGCGAACGGCGGGTAGCCGATGCGATCCGGTCTGTTGACGCGGCCGAATCCTCTTCTAGTGGGCTCGCGTCAGCTTATGGAGAAGTCGTTGCCGCAGTCGAGGAACTCACTTCGTTTGATGAAGTGGAGTCCAGCGCCGCATTGCGTGCTGCGGTCACTAGGTCGGATCGGGTCCGACGTCTCCTGTCCCAAAGTGATGAGCGAATTCGTGGGGTCATGCGCCTCGCGGAACAGGCGGCAAGCTATGGCCAAAGTGTTCCCATTGCGATCGGCCAAGCTTTTCAGGCGGCACGATCTAGCCTGACGAATCTGGATCTAGAACGCCTTTCAGAGGATCAAAGGCAGCTTCTCGACAGCGTTTGCGGTATCAGTGGCCCGCTTGCACCCGGGGTCCTTGCACCAGCGGACCGCTGCGTAAACTTAACGCAGCGCAGCCAGCCCTGGGTTCTCAAGCCGTCTGCACCGTTGCCGTGATAGAGGTTTCGATTATGCGTCTTCGGGTGCGTTTTCGGCTTGTCAACGCTTAGTCAACCGATGGTTTAGGTCCGACGCTGCCAACTCCCTGCGAAGAGCGGTGAAACTCGACGGGTGTCATGCGATATAGTACACATTGCAAATGGTTGCGCGATATGTTTTTGTTTTCATTGATTTCATCCTTATGTCACAGTCACGGCTCATAACTTGAAGGCCGCAGGTTCAAATCCCGCCCCCGCAACCAAATCCTTCTATGCCGATCAATGACGTACGCCCCGCCAGCCAGCGGGGCCCTTTGCGTTGCAAAGGACCGGTCAAAAATAGGCAATGTTTTGCGAGCCCCTCATGTGAGGATTTGATCCCTGATTCCGTCACAGGGCCAGTTCATAGTGCGTGCTGCGACCGCTACCGTCGCCTCTTCGCAGCAGCTGGTGGTCCGGCTGCGCCGCGATGTCATGGTTCGCCTTGTCTCGCAGGCATTTGGCAATCAGCGCCTACTTTGATGACGTCATCTTGCCTTCGACCCCGTCGAGCAGCCGGTTCAGCATCTTGATCTGGCGTTCGTTCAGCGCTAGTGCCGCAGCGCGCTGCGAGAAGTGGCCCTTGGTGGCGACCGATGCCAAAGCGCCAATGTCGATGCCAAGCCGTCGCGCGCGTGATGAAGCCGGTCGAGTAAGGCACTTAGCGCTTCAAGAATGATGGCAGCCAGGTTGCCACGGTCGTCAAGCGTGCCCTTGCCGGGGAACACAGGCGGGAAATGTCACAAAGCTTCTTGCCGGACACGTCAGTGCAGTGTGATCACAGCGAGCCTTCGCTGCCTGTGTACATCACTCCAGCGACCCGGCCATCAGGGCTAGACTGGCAGGACCATGGGGCCTCGGCCCCGGCAACGGTGGCCATGACACCGACGCCGGCTTCGGATTCTGCCACATCAAACACGGCAACGTCCGAAACCGATTTGCCCGTCTGCTTGGCAATCGCCGATCGGCAGGCGTTTGCCGCGACCGATGTCAGATTTCCGCCGGTCACCGCAGGCATCGGCATCGGGTCGCCGGTCTCGACACAAGCGGAGAGCGCGGCGGCAGACAGGCAGGCAAGCAGGGTCAGGGGGCGGGTCATTTATCGGGTCCTTTCTTGGGTAATCGACTGCAGTGGCCCGGTGCCGCGGCATGCGGTCGGGCGCATCTGGACCGACGATGCTCCGCGCGCCCCGCAGTCGCTATCCGGATCGCGAAAGCCGTTCAGAAATTCGCGGTCGGTTGAGCACTGGTGCGCTTGCTCGCGAAGTTTTCATCAAGCTGAAGCTTCGCGATCCACCGGGTGCGCTTGACCATTCCCAAAGCGATAGGGATCTCGCCGCCGATGGGCAGCGCGCCAATCGGTAAACTTCCGAAGGTCATCCCGACACGAACTTGGCCCGCGAAATCTGCAAGGGTCTATTTCACGGGCCGATGTTCGTTCAACGCGTCTTGCGATCAGTGGGCAACCCAATAGTCCAGTCCGACTGAAGGATTGTCCTTACGATGCTGAAGACAACACTCACAACTGCACACACTAAAACAAGGCCACTGACAAACGAACTCTTTACCAGGGCGCACAAAACCCGCTCAACACTGTCTCGGGTTCAGGAATTGAGATAGTCCTTCATTGCCTTTCTTGGAAGCTGTCCAATTGGACAAGGTTCTGTGCATAAGGAGGGGACAGTCATCCTTAGGTAGACTGATTAAACTATCTGCGTTCTCGCCTGACACATCCTCGACACAATTGGGTGGCGCGCCGAATCGGCGAAGCGGCGGCCATCGCCCGCGCAAGGCGCTCACCGCGCCACAGAGCGCCTGCCACGATCCATTTTCATACAGGAAATCTTACTCTGGCTTTGTGGAGGCTGGGTCGCGTGTCACGTTTTCTGGGAGGGTCACGGGACCCCATGATGGGAACAGCCCGACATCCCTCAGGAAGGCCCAGCGGGACGGAAGGTCGCCCTTGGTGGTCTTTTCGTCAACCGCGGTGGCAAAAAGTTCAAGAAAATATTGGTCGAAACGCCCGTCCATCATTTTCGCCTCCTTTCAAGGACTATCCGAAGAGCCATGCCCAGGACGCATCCAGGGTCAGCTTGACCTGTTCCGGAGCGATTACGACGGCCATGGTCGCGGAATAGGTCAGAAGAAAAGCCACCAGGGCGACATAGCCGGAACGGCTTTGATGGGTCTGTCTAAGCAAGGCCTTCACAGTGATACCCTCCGCGCCTCAGGTTTCTGAACCGGGAGTGTTGCCGTTGCGGCAATCAGGCCATCGCGCAGGGACTTGCCCTTGGCCCAAGGTCCGTAGCCCGAGTCCACGTTGATATGCCCGGCAAAGCCGAGATCGACGAGGTCAGCCCCCCATGCTTTGGACAGGGTGTTTGCGCGGGCAAAGCGCATCCAGGGATCGTTGCGGCTGGCGACGACCGTGGCGGGGACGCCAAGCGGTAGCTCTGGGATCGGGCCGAACTGGCCGATCCGGTCGCTGCCGCGGGTTTCGGCCGGAGCGACCAGCAGAGCCGCGCGCACCTTCACCTGTGGCCATTTCGTCAGGATGCGGGCGATCAGCACCGCGCCGAGAGAGTGGCCGACCAGGACGCATCCCGGGTGGTGCAGGATGGTTGCTGCCAACTCGATCTCCCAGACGGCGGGGGATGGGCGGGACGGGTCCGACAGATCAACCATCAGGGCCTTTGGATCGGTCGCGGCCCACCAATGCTGCCAGTGCGGAGCGGGGGAGCCGTCAAGGCCGGGAACGATCAGGGTCTTGGTCATTGCCGTGGTCCTTCCGTTTCAGTGGGATTCCTCGCCTTAAATCTAGCAAGTTTGTCGTGATTTTCTGTTCCAAAGAGCCCGCCCAAAAGAGAAGGGTGTTCTCCTAGCGGTTTCGGGTGTCAACCGGGTAGGCCGTGGTGAACTTCATCCGCTCCATCGCGAAGTGGGAGGTCACGTTCTTGATCGGCAAGGCATCGGTCAGGCGCTTGTATAGGGTGTCGAACGCCGACATGTCCGACACCGAGACCCGCAGGAGGTAGTCAAGCTCGCCCGCCATCCGGTAGACTTCCATGATCTCGGGGATGCCATCAACGGCGCGTCCGAACGCCTCGCGCCACTCGGGCGAATGATCTGGCACCTCGATGCCGACAAAGACGGTCAGGCCCAAGCCCAGCTTGTCCGGATTGGCCAGTGCAACGCGGCCTGTAAGGACCCCGGCGGCCTCAAGTTTTTGGATCCGCTTCCAGCAGGGGGTCTGCGACAGGCCCACCTTATCGGCGATCTGGGAAATGGGCATCGTCGCATCGCGCATCAATTCGGCGACGATCTTGCGGTCGATCAGGTCAAGGTCGGTCATCGGTCGTGGCCCCTGGCTTGCGGGAAGGATGTGCCTGCGCTTGAGAATGCCGGAAAAAGGATTAATGTCTATAGGTATTATCGTGTATTAAGGGCGGGTCGTATTTCCCTTGTTTTCATGAGGTTCTGGCGGGGTTTTTCGGTAACGCCACACAAGAATGACAGGCCGCCGAAAAGCCCGACATTGATTCTCGACATTCCGCAAAGTAGTTTTGAGCGATGATCACGCAGAAGATGAAATATGCCTTGAAGGCGTTGCTGACGCTGGCAGATGAAGCTGCAAAGCCGCAGCCCGAGGCCCTGACGATCGAAGAGATCGCCAAGCGCTCCGGCACGCCGAAGCGGTTTCTGGAGCATATCCTTCTGGAAGTGCGCAACGCCGGGATCATCGCCTCGATCCGGGGCAGGTCGGGTGGTTACAGCCTGATCAAGCGTCCGACGGACATCTCGATCTCGGAACTTCTGCGCACCATTGATGGCCCCATTGCGCCGCTTCCCTGCCTGTCGCGCCGCGCCTACCAGCGCTGCGAGGACTGCACGGATGAGGCGACCTGCCGGATCCGCAAGGTCTTTGCCGAGGTGTTCTGGTCCTATCTGGTCATCATCGACTCGCTGACGCTGGATGACATGCTGCGCTCCGGCGTTGTGGCTGATCAGGTGCTTGGCGCCGCGCAATAGCGCAACCTGCTGATTTCCAAGGGGCTTATCTATCTTGCCGTCCGTTTCGGGGGTGAGGCGGAGAATGTCATTCTATAATCACGACAGAATTTAGCGTATATATTCCGTTGCCATACTCGACCTTTCCTGTCGTTATTAAGGGGCAGCCGGGCCAATGCCCGCCCTTAGCGAAGGAGAAAGACATGACCGCAGCCGTGATCCGAAAAACCCTTTCCGGGCAAATGGGTATGGCGATGTCCGCCATGACCACGCCCCTTCGTCAGGCCTGCGCCGTCCGGCTGGTCGACCGGCGCACCGGGTTGACCCACCGGGTGAACGGAAGCCCGCTGGTCCTGTTCACCCGCAACCCGACCGAGGCGATTGCGGAACTTCTCAGCGGGCGTGACGCCTCGGTCTGGGAAGCGCGAGTCGAGCCGATCGGGGGCCGGACATGACCGGCCATCATCATCCGCGAACCATTCTGGGCCTTGCGCCCTACCACCCCATCCCACCGCGCACCACGCAGCGCCTGAAGGAGAACGACATGCTTGCCACCATCACCCTTGCCGGGTCCGTCACCGCTCAGGGCGCCGTGACCGAGACCCATGCAGACGGCCGCCTGACCATTGCAGATGGCGTTCGCCGCCTGACCGGCTGGCCGGTCACCAAGCTGCGGGGTCTCGTGTCGGCCGTGGCGCTGACCGTGCTGTCCTTGGGCGCAGCGCCGAGTGCCTTGCAGGCTGAGAGCCTGCTCAACGTCAGCTATGACCCGACACGTGAGCTCTATCGCGAGTTCAACGAAGCCTTCACCGCCTGGTGGGTGGCGCAAGGGAACGAGGCCCCGCCGATCGAGGTCAGCCATGGTGGGTCGGGGTCGCAGGCACGCGCAGTCATCGATGGGCTGGGGGCGCAGGTGGTGACGCTGGCGCTGGCTGGCGACATCGACCGGATTGCCGAGGGGGGCAAACTGCCGGCCGACTGGCAGACCAAGCTGCCGCACAATTCGTCGCCCTATACCTCGACCATCGTGTTCCTGGTACGCGAGGGGAACCCCGAGGGCATCGCCGACTGGGGCGATCTGGTCAAGGAGGGGGTGGAGGTCATCACCCCGAACCCGAAGACCAGCGGCGGCGCGCGCTGGAACTACCTTGCCGCATGGGCCTGGGCCGAGAAGAATGGGCAGGATCCGCAGGCCTTCGTCGGCGCGCTTTACAAGAACGTGCCGATCCTTGACTCGGGCGCGCGCGGGTCGACCACCACCTTTGCACAGCGTGGCGTAGGCGATGTGCTGCTGGCCTGGGAGAACGAGGCCTATCTGGCGCTGAAAGAGCTGGGCGAAGATCAGTTCGACATCGTCGTTCCATCAATCAGCGTGTTGGCTGAACCGCCAGTCACGCTGGTCGAAGGCAACATCACTTCGGACGAACAGCGCAAACTGGCTGAGGCTTACCTGAACTTCCTTTACTCCCCGGAAGGGCAGGCGCTGGCCTTCAAGCACTTCTACCGCGCCTGGGACGCTTCGGCCGCCAACCCCGATGACGTGGCCCGCTTCCCGGACCTGGAGTTGGTCGATATCGCCAGCTTCGGCGGTTGGGCTGCAGTGCAGGCCGAGCACTTCGCCGATGGCGGGATTTTCGACCAGATCTACGTGCCGAAGTAAGGGCTGATGATGGGCAGACCCCTGATCCACCGATCCCCGATGCCGGGCCTTGGCCTGAGCCTGGGGATCACCCTGACGATGCTCTCCCTCGTCGTCCTTCTGCCCATCGGCGCCCTTCTTCTGAAGGGCGCCAACTACGGTTTTGCGGGGATCTGGGAGACGGTGAACCGCGAACGCGTCTGGGCCGCGCTGTACCTGTCGTTCCGCCTGTCGCTCTTCGCGGCGATCTTCAATCTGGTTTTCGGGGTGCTCCTCGCTTGGGTGCTGGTGCGCTACCGCTTCCCCGGCCGCCGCATCCTTGACGCCGCCGTGGACCTGCCCTTCGCCCTGCCGACAGCTGTGGCGGGCATCTCGCTGACCGCGCTTTATGCGCCGAACGGGGCGTTCGGGCAGTTGGCGGCCGAGATCGGCTGGAAGATCGCCTACACGCAGTGGGGCATCTTCATCGCGCTGGTTTTCGTGGGCCTGCCCTTCGTCACCCGCACCGTGCAGCCGGTGGTCGAGGAAATCGAGCGCGAGGTGGAAGAGGCGTCTGCCACCCTCGGCGCAAGCCGCTTGCACACGATCCGCCACGTCATCCTGCCGATGCTGACCCCCGCCGCGCTGACCGGGTTTGCTCTGGCGCTGGCCCGGGCGGTCGGGGAATACGGGAGCGTCATCTTTATCGCAGGGAACATCCCTCTGGTGACCGAAATAGCCCCCTCCTGATCATCATCCAGTTGGAGGAGTTCAACTACGACGCCGCCGCCGCCATCGGCATCGCCATGCTGCTGATCAGCTTTGCGATGCTTTTGGTCATCAACCTGATCCAGGTCTGGAGCCGGAGGAGGATTGGCTATGTCTGAGATATCCCTGACCAAAGCCGCCCGCTTCCGCTCGGCCACGGAAGAAACGCCGACCGCTCGCTGGGTACTGATTGGGGTGGCGTTCCTTGGTCTTGGCATCCTTGTGTTCGCGCCGCTGATCGCGGTCTTTGTGGAGGCACTGGCCCAAGGCGTTCTTGCATCGCTGCAGAGCCTTGCCTCCCGCGATGCGCAGTCCGCGATCAGGTTGACGCTGACCATCGCCGCGATCTCGGTGCCGCTGAACGCGATCTTCGGCATCGCGGCGGCGTGGTTCATCACCAAGTTCGACTTTTCCGGAAAGGCCTTCCTGATCACGCTAATCGACCTGCCGTTCAGCGTCTCGCCCGTGGTGGCGGGCCTGTGCATTGTCCTGATGTTCGGCACCAACTCCCTTCTAGGCGGCTGGCTTGTGGCCAACGGCTATCCCATCGTCTTTGCAATGCCGGGGATCATACTGGCCACCATGTTCGTCACCTTCCCCTTCGTCGCGCGTGAGCTGATCCCGGTGATGATCGAGCAAGGCCGGGCGGAGGAGGAGGCAGCACTGACCTTGGGCGCCTCGGGCTGGCGGGTGTTCTGGACCGTGACTGTTCCCAACATCCGCTGGGCGCTGCTTTACGGCGTCCTCCTTTGCAACGCCCGCGCGATGGGCGAGTTCGGGGCGGTGGCGGTCGTTTCGGGCAAGATCCGGGGGCAGACCGCGACGATGCCGACCACGATCGAGATGCTCTACCAGGAATACCTGTCCGTTGCGGCCTTCTCGCTTGCCGCCGTGCTGGCCCTGTTGGCTCTGGTCACGCTTCTCCTCAAAACCGCGCTGGAAATTCGCCATGCCGATCAACTCGCCGCCACGCACCGCCACTAGGGGCCCGCGCGCGCAATACGCGCCCTACCGCAAGGAGACTGCCATGCACATCGAGATAGACGAAATCTCCAAATCCTTCGGCGCGACGGCGGCTTTGCACCCGGTGTCGTTGTCGCTGCCGTCGGGTGCGCTGGTGGCTTTGCTCGGCCCGTCCGGTTCGGGCAAGACCACGCTTCTGCGCATCCTTGGGGGGCTGGAGTTCCCGACTTCCGGGCGCGTCCTGTTCGACGGGCAGGATGCGACCGGCCTGAGTGTCCAGGACCGTCGCGCGGGCTTCGTGTTCCAGAGCTACGCCCTGTTTCGTCACATGACCGTCTTCGGCAACATTGCCTACGGGCTGAACGCCCGCCCCCGCGCTTCGCGGCCGACCAAGGCCGAGATCGCGCGGCGGGTGACGAAGCTGCTTGAACTGATCCAGTTGCCCGACATCGGCGCGCGCTACCCTTCGCAGCTCTCTGGCGGGCAGCGCCAGCGGGTCGCGCTGGCCCGTGCGCTGGCGATCGAACCCCGGATGCTTCTGCTGGATGAACCCTTCGGCGCACTGGACGCCAAGGTCCGCAAGGAGCTGCGACAGGGCCTGCGCGACATTCACGACACGACTGGCCTCACAACGGTTTTCGTCACCCACGATCAGGATGAGGCGATGGAACTGGCCGACCTTGTCGTCGTCATGTCGATGGGCCGGATCGAGCAGATCGGCAAGCCGCAAGACATCCGCGCGCGCCCGGCAACGCCCTTCGTGCGGGAATTCATCAGCGCCTGATATGAACCGCAGGCTGACCATTGCCGGTCGGGACCACGCCCTGAACTGCGATGCGCGCGGGACGCTGATTGAGTGCCTTACCCGCGGGTCAAGGTGACGCTCGCCGCCCGGGTCGTGGCCAAGGCGCTTATGGAAGCGGTTGGTCGGACCTGAGCCAAGGTTGGTCCACCGCACCGCGACCGGCTTTGTGACCCGGCGCTGCAGTCAGCGGGGACTGGCACCATTCAGAAACAGGGTAACAACCTTCTCGACATGTTCCGCAAGGTCGGCCCGGTCGAAGGCCGTCTCGTTTGTCATCAGCGCGCGCAGTTGGTAGTCGCCTTTCAGCATCTCGACAAAGATGCGAGCAGTCCGATCGGCATCGTCGATCTTCAACCGCCCGTCGCTGGCGCCGGCCGCCAGATATGTGGCGAGCCTACGATAGACGACGCCCGGCCCGGACAGATAGGCCTGCATTCCGATCTCTGGCCGGGCCGCGCCGATGGACACGAACTGCCGGAAGATTGTCACGGTGGCGGGGTCGAGCATGTTGGCCAGAAGGCCTTTGCCGAAGGTCCGCAGGTCCTGCGCGATGTCTGGTCCGGGACGCGCGGGAAAAGTCATCTCGGAGGGTGACAATACGTCAGCGATCAGGGATTGCAGGACTGCGTTGAACAGCCCTTCCTTGTCGGTGAACATTCCATAGATGTCACGCCGCGACCCGCCGACGGTATCGGTGATGTCCGTGATCGACGTATGGACAAACCCCTTGGACAGAAACAGTTCGCGCGCGGCGGCAATGACCTGCTCGCGCCGCGTCAGGTTGCTGCGGCGTTCGGATGTCTGCAAAGCGGCGATCATTCTGCGCGGTCTCCGAACATTTCGATTGACGTGGTACTTATCAGTACCATACATCTGCGACAAGATGGTATCCATTAGTACCGTCGGCGGAATTGCAAGATGCACTTCGTGACAGCTCGGCTTTGGACCATCGTCAGCGCCCTCGTCGTGACGGGTTGCATTGAAGCTGATGCGGATGATCCCGATAGCCCGGCTGTCGTTCGGTCGGTTCAAGGGCAGGTCAACGGCCTTGGCGTGGCTGCGATGCTAACGCTGGCCTACGTCCCCGCGCTGTTCCGGGACGTGACAACGCCCTTCAACCCGTCCGCGCCCTAAAGGGTCTGACGCACTTTAGGAGCCTACCCATGCACGACCTTGTCACCCTGCTGGCCACCGCCTGTTTCACCTTCGCTGCCGGAATCTTCACCGTGCTGTCGATGGTCGAGAAACCGGTGTGGAGCCTGATGCGCGACCCGAACAGCCCGCGCGCTGATGATCGGATCGTCCGCGACATCCACGCCCAGTTGCGCCGTGTCATTCACCTGCTGCCGCCCATCATGATGACGACGATGGCAGGCGGCGCGGTGTTGCTGGGATTGCAGGCCTGGCGTGCCGGGTTTGACTTGGTCTCGCTCCTCATCCTGCTGCACTTCGGTCTTTGCATGGCCTATCTGCTGTCGATCCTTCGCGCGCGCATCCGCGCGGTGGACCTGACACCCTCCGACGGTGCCATCGGTCCGGTGCGGATGGGACTTGGCCAACTGGCCGCGCTGCACCACGTCGGGCTGTTCACGGCGGCAAGCGTGACCGTGCTGCAGATCATTTTTGCGCTGACCCGCTGACCCCTCGCGTGCGATAACCAGCCCCCATCGCGCACCCTTTTCGCCCTGCCAAGCCGATAGCGTCACACAACCGTAACGACCGGGGAGTACGACGTGAGTCATTCGGATGAATTTGCGGGTTGGGCTGATGGGACGTGACAACTGGAAGATCATTCGCGATCGGATCTCGGCCGAGATTTCCGCCGGAGAGCTTGAGCCCGGCGCACAATTGCCGACCGAGTCGCAGTTGTGTCAGACGTTTCAGGCAGGGCGCCACTCGGTCCGGCGGGCGGTGGCGGCCTTGGCGGTTGAGGGCAAGCTGCGGGTCGAACAGGGGCGCGGCACCTTTGTGCAGGCAGCGCCCCTGATCAGCTATCACATCGGACGGCGCACCCGGTTCCGGCAGAACCTGCTGGAACAGGGCATCGCCCCGGCAGGCGAGCAGCTTGCCGACGCGATCGTGCCTGCCTCGGCGCGGGTGGCGGCCGAGCTTGGACTGGCTGAGGGCAGCCCGGTTCACCGACTGCTGCGGCGGGGTCTGGCGGATTGGGTGCCGATCAACATCGGCCTGTCCTATCACTGCGCCGCCCGTTTTCCCGACCTTGCCGCACAGCGCACGGGCGGCGCTTCGGTGACCGACATCTACCGCAGTCACGGCATCGCCGACTACTTCCGCAAGCGCACCATCGTCTTTGCCCGCCGCCCGGATGCCGAGGAGGCCGGCCTTTTGATGCAGCATCCCGATCAGCCGGTGCTGGTGCTGCAAAAGACCGACGTGGACGCTGCGGGTCGGCCCATAGGGTATTCCGAGGCGGTCTGGGCGGCCGACCGGGTACAGTTTTCCTTCGACAGTCAGGATGAGGGCGATGCTGCCCCGGAAGGTGCCGCCGATGTTTGACCAAGGCGACGACCCCGCCCAACCCTTCGACCACGCGCGCCTTCTGGACGTGCTGGCCCGCGCCGATGCCGACCGGATGGCCGCACTGGCCGAAGCAGTGCTGCCGGGACTTGGCCCGGTCGAGGTGGTGCAAAGCCGCACGGGCCTTGTGATGCTGCCGATGCGCGACACGGTGCAGGGGACCGACTTTCACTTGGGCGAGGTGCTGGTGGCCGAGGCGCATATCCGCGCCGCCGGGACCGAAGGCTATGGCATGGTCTTGGGCCGCGATCTGAACCGGGCGATGGCGATGGCGGTGGTCGATGCCGCTGCCAGCCTTGGCCAGACGCCGGACATCCGCGCCTTCCTGCATCGCGAGGCTGCGCTGCAAACCGCCACCGACACCGCCCGCCTGCGCGAGGTGGAAGCCACGCGCGTCGATATGGAGACGTTCTGATGTCGCTGCTTGCTGCCGTCCCGGTGCCCGACGCGTTTGAGACGCGCACCAACGCCACGTTCGAGGCGCTGATGTGGGCCCTGGCCCGCCCGGGTTCCGTCCAGACCCTGCCCACCCCCGGCATGGCAGGGGTTGCCGAGGCACTGGTTGACCGCGAGTGCCGGGTGTTCTGCGACGACCCCGCCCTTGCGGACCGCATCGCCAGCCTTGGCGCGGCGCGGGTTGCCTTGCCGCTGGCCGATCATTGCTTTCTGGGGCTGGACTCGGGCTTGATCCGGCTGACTGAGGTGGCGGCCGGCTCGGCGCTTTATCCTGACGAGGGGGCAACCGTGGTGGCCGAGGCGCGGTTTGGCGCGGGCCAAAGGCTGCGCCTGACCGGGCCGGGGATCGAGACTTTTGCCGAGATCGCGCTGGACGGCATTTCCCCGATCTTCTGGGCCTTGCGCACGACGCTCTGCCGCTATCCGGCGGGGTTCGATCTGTTCCTCATCGACGGCGTGCGGGTTATCGGCCTGCCGCGTTCCACAACAATCGAGGTGCTGTGATGGCCTATGTCGCAACCCGTGGCGGAGAGCGGGCGATTGACCAGTCCGAACGCCTGTACCGGGCGGAACTGGGCCGGATCGACGCAGCCCGCGTGGCCGAGATCCGCCATGCGCTGCCGATGCTGATCGACCGGGTGATGGGCGAGGCCTCGCTTTACGAACCCGATCTTGCCGCGCTGGCGCTGGCGCAGTCGGGCGGTGATCTGTACGAGGCGGTGCTCCTCCTGCGCGCCTGGCGCACGACGCAGCCGCGCCTGACGATTGCGGACCCCGTGCTGCAGGACCAGCTTTTCACCCATCGGCGGATCTCGGCGGCGTTCAAGGATATTCCGGGCGGGCAGATCCTTGGGCCAAGCCTTGACTATGCGCACCGCATACTGGCAACCGATGTGCTGCGCGGTGTGCCCTTTGTCCCGCCCCCCGTCGACCCCGCCCCGGTTGCAGCCCCCGCGCAGCAACCTTCGCTGGCCGCCTGGCAAAAGGCGCAGGGTCTGGTGGCAGACCCCGCCCGCGCCGACGTGGCGCCGGATGACATTCCCGACCTGACGCGGGAGCCGTTGCTGTTCCCGGCCAAGCGGGCCCATACGCTGCAAAGCCTTGCCCGCGCCGATACCGGCGGGATGCTGGCCTTGGGCTATTCCGCCATGCGCGGCTATGGCAACGCCCATCCCACGGTGAACGAGTTGCGGCTGGCCGAGGCGGAGGTGCGGGTGCGCCACCCGAGCGGCACGGTGTTTTCCGCCGGGCGGGTGAAGGTGTCACAGGCCGAGGTCACGTCGAAAGGCAAGTCGGGCCTGCTCGAACTGGGTTTCTGCGCCACGCTGGGCTGGAACGAGGTCAAGGTCATCTCGGGCGCGACGCTGGACCTTAACGCGCCCGGGGCGGCCAAAGGATCGCCGGTCGAGGAGGAGTTCTTCCTGTACCACACCGAACCGGTAGAGGCCTCGGGCTTCTGCATCCACTTCAAACTGCCGCATTATGTGACCTTCCAATCCTCGCTGGACGCTTTGCGCGGGGCCAAGGCGGCGGCGCCAATCGAGCCGGAAAAGGTGCCTGCATGACCATCGCCACCCTGACCAGACCGTGGGAGGCGATGTCCTACGGCTTTCTCGACGCCTCGGCCAAGCGTGAATTGCGCCGCAAGATGCTGAAAGCCATCGCCGTGCCGGGCTGCCAGATGCCCTATGCCAGCCGCGAAGTGCCGATGGCGCGCGGCTGGGGGACGGGTGGGCTGCAAGTGACGCTGACTCTGCTGAAGCCGTCCTCGGTGGTCAAGGTGATCGACCAGGGGGCGGATGATAGCGTCAACGCAGCCTCGATCCGGTCGTTCCTGTCCAAGGTGTCCGGCGCGCGCGAGACGTGGGACACGACCGAGGCGACGCTGATCCAAAGCCGCCACCGCATCCCCGAAGAACGCCTGCGCGGCGATCAGGTGCTGGTCTTGCAGGTGCCGAACCCCGAACCATTGCGGCCGGTGGAACCCAACATGTCCGTCGCCCGCCAGATGCATGCCGATGCCGATTACGGGCGGCTGTGGCTGATCCTGTACGAACAGATCGTCCGATCCGGGCGGGTCATGCAGGGGGCGGCCTATCCGTCGCTGGTCAATGGGCGACATGTGATCACGCCATCCCCCATCCCGCGCTGGGACGTGCCGAAACTGCACATGGCGCAGCATCTGACCTTCCTGTCCGCCGGGCGCGAAAAGCGACTGTACGCGGTGCCGCCATTCACGAAGGTCGAACCGCTGGTCTTCTCCGACGTGCCTTATCAGGTGGAGGACCATGCTGCCCTGACCTGCCACCGTTCGGGCGTAACGGGCTATTTCATGAACGAAATCCCACAGGATGACGGCTCCTCGCAGTTTGAACTGTCGGACAGCCATCTTGGCATCAAGGCCATCCGGCGGGCCGAAGGGGAGGGCGGCAGGATCGGCCCGACCTGGTATGAAAACGGAAAGATGCCGCAATGACCCCCTTCCAAGCGCTTGCGCTGCAAGCCCCGCAACTGATGACGACCCCGCCCTTGCTGACCATGACCGGCGTTTCGCGGCGCTATGGTGATGTGGTGGCGCTGCAGGATGTGTCGGCCACCGTCTACCCCGGCGAAGTGCTGGGGATCGTCGGCGAAAGCGGGTCGGGCAAGTCGACCCTTCTGCGGATGATGAACCTTGAGGATACACCGGACACGGGCGACTACCGGCTGGCGCTGCCGGACCTGCCCGGTAACCTTTTTGACCTTGACCGCTTCGCACGGCGGATGCTGTGCGCCACGCGGATCGGGATCGTCTACCAGAACCCGCATCTTGGGCTGCTGATGAAGCACACCTCCAGCGGCAATGTCGCGGAACGCCTACTGATCGCGGGAGAGCGCAGCTTTGCCGCCCTGCGCGGCCGGGCGCGTGAGGCGCTGGATGCGTCCGAATTCCCGCTCGAGCGGATGGACGCGCGTCCCATCGAGCTCTCTGGCGGCATGCAGCAACGCGTGCAATTGGCCAAGGCGATTGCGCTGGAACCCGTGCTGTTGCTGCTGGATGAGCCGACGACGGGGTTGGATGTGTCGGTGCAGGCGCTGGTGCTGGACACTTTGAAGCGCCTGCAAAGGGACCGGGCGATCACCATGGTCATCGTGTCCCACGACCTTGGCGTGATCCGCACCATGGCCGACCGGGTGATGGTGATGCGCCGGGGCAGGGTGGTGGAACAGGGGCTGGCTGACCAGATCTTCCAGGACCCGCAGCACGACTACACCCAACAACTTGTCCACGCGAAGCTGTGAGGCCCGTGATGCCCCCTGTTCTTGAGGTCCAGAACCTTTCCAAGCATTTTCAGATGCACCACCTGGGCCAGCGGTTGCATGCCTTTGAGGGCATCAGCTTTACCCTGCACGCGGGCGAATTCCTGCTGTTGCGCGGGCCGAACGGGGTGGGCAAGTCCACCCTCTTGCGCACGCTTTACCGCAGCTACCTGCCGCGCGCGGGGCAGATCTGGTATCACACGACCGAGGGCCGAATTGATCTGGCCACGGCGGCGGATGTGGATATCGCGCTCCTCCGCCGCCGTGAGATCGGCTTTGTCACCCAGTTCCTGATCGCCCGGCCCCGCGTAGCGGCCGAGGATATCGTCGCTGAACCCCTGCGCCGGGCGGGCGTGGCGGCCCCCGATGCGCTGGAGGAAGCGCGCCGCTGGCTGTCCGAGTTTGGCGTCAAGCGCGACCTGTGGCGCGCCTATCCCACCACCTTTTCGGGCGGCGAGCAGCAGAAGGTCAACCTCGCCCGCGCGCTGATCCTGCCGCAGCGGCTGCTGTTGCTGGATGAACCCACGGCTTCCTTGGACGCAGGCGCGCGGGCGGCGCTGATCCGGCGTCTGGCCGACCTCAAGGCGGCGGGCGTGGCGATGATCGGGGTGTTTCACCACCCCGGTGACGTGGCGGGGCTGATCGACCGCGAGATTGAATTGACGGCAAAAGAGGTGTCCGAAGATGTGGCTGTCTGATTTTCGCGTCGTGCTGGAGGACCGGGTAGTCGACCGTGGCTCGGTCCGGATCGTGGACGGGCAGATTGCCGAAATTTCGGAAGCCCCGATGGCGGGGGCAGCGCTGACCGGCGACGGGTTGCTGCTGCTGCCGGGCTTTGTCGACATGCATGGCGACATGGTTGAACGCGAGGTGGAGCCGCGCCCGAACGTCCGCATGCCGATGGAACTGGGCCTGCGCGACCTTGACCGGCGGCTGGCGGCGTCCGGCGTGACCACGGCCTATGCTGCTGTCAGCTTTCACCCCGGGTCGGCCTATGGCCATATCCGCCATTTCGACCAGACCAGCGCCATCATCCGCGCGCTGAAATCCATGGGCAACGTGCTGAAGGTCGACCACAAGGTCCATGCGCGGTTCGAGATCACCTTTCCCGATGCCCTGCGCGTGGTCGAAGGGCTGATCGCCGAAGGCGCAGTCGATCTTGTGTCCTTGACTGACCACACGCCGGGGCAGGGCCAGTACCGCGATATCGAGGCGCATGTCGCCCGAATTGCCCGCGAGAAGGGCCTGAACCAGACTGAGGCGGAGGGTGAGGTTGCCCGCCGCATCGCCGAGAAACGCTCCACCGCCGGTGATATGGCAGCGACCTTGCGCGCGATTTCCGCCACCTGCCGCGCGCATGGGGTGGCCTTGGCCAGCCATGACGACGATACGGTGGAAAAGGTCGCCCTGATGCAGGCGCTGGGCGCGGGGATCAGCGAGTTTCCGGTGACCGTCGAAGCCGCGACCGAAGCCCGCGCACGGGGCCTTGCCACGGCGATGGGCGCACCCAATGCGCTGCGCGGACAGTCCTATTCCGGCAACCTGTCGGCCCGAACGGCGCATGGGCTTGGCCTTTTGGACATCCTTGCGTCGGACTACCACCCCTCAGCCCTGCTGCCCGCCGTGCTGGAACTGGCCAAGGCCGACCCGGCCGGCCTTGCCGGAGCAACCCGTCTGGCCACGGTGAACCCGGCCCGCGCGCTTGGCCTGACCGACCGTGGGGCGATTGCGCCGGGAATGCGCGCCGATCTGGTGATCGCCGATGACAGCGGGATCGGACATGTCCGGGCGACGCTAAGGGCAGGGGCCAAGATCTATTCGGACGGTTCGGTCGTGGTGGCGATGGCGGCCTGAACCGAAGAGCGTCAGGAGCGGTTGCTCTGACTTTCCGCTTCGCGGACGAAGCGGGCGTGTCGCACTATGCCGTGCTAAAGTGTCCTGAGGCGGAACTTGCCGAAAGTGCAAAAATGGCAGCGTCACTCGGGCGGTTGGTGATCTATACAAGCAAGATCGATCAGATGGCGGATTTTTACGCCAGGCACTTTGGTTTCTCGGTTTTGCGGGCTGAAGGCGACCGCATCGTCGAGCTGAGGGCGCAAACCTCTGGTATGTCGCTGCTTTTGCACCCTGCCGTGGCAGGGCAGAAAGAAGGGCAGGTTTTGGTGAAACTCGTGTTCGACGTTGAGAACGTGTCGGCCTTCTGCGAAGCAGCCAGCGCAGAAGGGCTTGATTTTGGGAAGATCCACAAAGCGGACGGGTATGAATTTGCCAATGCCAAAGACCCGTCCAACAACCCGATTCAGGTGTCTAGTCGCGCGTTCCGAGATTGACGGTTTGCGCTTAAGACCGCCAGTGATCCCATCAGACCGATTGCGGTGCCCCGCGCCAAGGGCCTAGTACACCCGCCGCCCTTCGCGCCACACGGCGACCACCTGATTGTGGGTGCCCATCCGCCGCACTTGCACCAGATCGGCGCGCAGGCCGGGGGCTATCCGGCCCCGGTCGGTCAACCCGGCAAGCCTTGCGGGGGCGTCTGTGACCATGGCAATGGCGCGGGTCAGGTCCTGCGGCAGGCTGTCGTCAAACCCGATGGCAAAGGCCGCGTCCAGCGGGCTGCGGGGGATGTAGTCGGAGGACAACACATCACAGAGGTCCGCCTCAAGCAGCGCCCGAAGCGCGACGTTGCCGGATTGCGATCCGCCGCGCAGCAGGTTGGGCGCACCCATCACCACTGCAAGGCCCAAGGCGCGGGCATGGGCGGCAGCCTCCAGCGTGGTGGGGAATTCGGAAACGACCGCCCCTTCAGCCTTAGCCTGATCGACATGCGCCAAACTGCGGTCATCATGGCTCATGATCGGCAGGCCCGCCGCTTGCGCTTGGGTGACCACATGCGCGCGTACCTCGGCCCCCACGCGGGCGGATCGGTCCAAGAGTTCGGCCATCGCGTCGCGGGCTTCGGCCAGATCGAGCCCCATATCCTTGGCCATCCGGCCAAGCCAGTGTTCCCGGTCAAGGCTTTGCCGGTCACCCGGCGTGTGGTCCATCACCGAGACCAGTCGCACCAAGGGACTGCCGATCGTGGCATCGGTCAGGGCGATTGTGTCGGGATCGCAGATTTCGCAGCGCAGATGCAGCAGATGATCGGCGCGAAACAGCCCCTCGGCGCGGCCGCGTTCCAAGGCGGCGACCAGCGGCACCAGAAGATCGCGCCGTTCGGGCCGCTTCATCGACGCGCCAACGCAGAGACTGTCCAGCACGGTTGTCGTGCCGCCGGCGATCACCACCGCGTCATGCGCCATGAGCGCATTCAGGAAATCCCACTGCACGCCCGCGCGCGGAAAGACATGCGCCTCGACATGGTCGGTATGCAGGTCAACGATGCCGGGGATCAGGAAATCGCCGCCCATATCAAGGCTTCCCGGCGGATGCGCCCCGGGGCGCAGGGCGACGATCTGCCCGCCCTCGATGTCAACCGCGCCGTCGATCGTGCCGTCGGGCGTGACGATCCGCGTCCCGGCAAGCGTGAAGTTCCCAGCCGTAGTGTCCAGCATCCTGCCCCCTAGTCGGCCCGCTTCCGGGCCCATTTCGTTGTGGTTTCCCAATCGATCCGGATTGGCGTGTCTGCCAGACCAAGTTCTGCGCAGATCGCGGTCAGATCGGCCGTCACGCGGGAAAGCCCGATGCGCCGGACAACACCCCACAGGGTGGAGCGGGTCAGGTAAAGGTCGATCAGCCCGCGCGCGGACAGTTCAGTCGTCCATGAATAGGTATGAGACCTTGCCGTCATGAAGCCCGGCAAATGCGCAAGGTCACGGACCACCGGTTCCTTGCGGGCTTCGCGGCGGGCGAGGTCTGGCGTTTCTGAAGAATGTGTCTCGATATAGCGGTCAAAGGCCTGGATCACGGCCAAGGGTTTGCGCCGGTTGCGGATCAGGGCCAGCACCCCGCCGGGGGCAAGCACGCGCCCTGCCTCGGCATAGAACCGTGCCATGTCGAACCAGTGGAACGCCGTGCAGGCCACGATCAGCGCCGCGAACCCACCGGGCAGTTTCATGTCCTCGGCGGTCGCATCGGCGATGTGGACATCCGGAGCCATGGCAAACCGCCGCGTCAGCACGCGCCGCATGTCGCGGCCGGGTTCAATGGCGATGTAGCGCCAGTCCGGACCAAGGGCGTCGCGCAGCGAGGCGGTCGAATTGCCCGGCCCGGCCCCGACATCCACCGCGACCTTTGACGGGCAGCGGAGGTCGGCAAGCAGGGCCTGAAACGCAATCGCAGGATAGCCGGGGCGGTGCATCTCGTAGGCTTCTGCCAAGCCGTCAAAGCGATCCACCCCATCCGCCATGGCCTAACCCGCAGCTATCGCGCCATAAGCGGCGCGGCCGTTGACAAAGCTTTGGCGGACGACGGGGGTCCGGCCCTCGGGCCAGTCCAGAAGCGCCAGATCAGCCCGGCGACCGACCGCGACCTCGCCCCGGTCCGCAAGGCCTAGTGCCGCCGCCGGATTGCCAGAGACCAGCTTCCACAGGTCCGGCAGAGGTCCGATCCCGTCGGCTTGCAACCGCGCCACGGCGGCAAGCATCGCGGGGTAGTAGTAATCCGACGCAAGGATGTCACACAGCCCCGCCGCCACCATATCCGCCGCCCCGGGCGAGCCGAGGTGACTGCCGCCACGCGCCGCATTGGGCGCGCCGAACACGATCCAATCCCCCGCCGCGCGCGCGGCGCGGGCCACGTTCAGGTTCATCGGGAATTCCGAAATGCGCGCGCCGTGGGCGCGGTAGAAGTCACGGGTTTCGGGTTGGCTGTCATCGTGGCTGAGCATCGGCGCGCCTGCCGTTGCCGCCTTCTGACCTGCCGCCGCGATCACTGCAGGAACTTCGGGCCGCCGCTCCCACATCTGTCGCATCAGGGTGATGAAGTCGGCCACATCCATCCCGGACCGCTTGGCGCGGCTTTCCATCTTGGCGGCAAAGCCCGGGCTGGCCATGTCGACGACCGGGAAGTCGGGGGCATGGTCAAACGGGCGGTCTTGCAGCGCGACCGACGGGTGAAGGACGCCCATGGTCGTGTGGTCGTTATAGGCCAGTGCCGGCAGCAAGGGCCCGGCAAGGGCGCTGTCGATCAGCGGCAGCGCCTCGAAACAGAAGGTCTCCCACCGTAGTTGCACCCGGTTTTCGACTGTCAGCCGCGGCGCAAGGGCGGCCAGAGTGTCCACGACCTCACGCCCGATGGCGACCGACCGCAGCCCCGGCTCCCAGCTGAGTGTCAGGGCGTGGTAGGCGGTGGCGATGCCATTGGCGGCCAGCTGGCGGTCTGTCTCCAGCAATGCCGCTTCGGTCGGGATCATCACGCCGGGACGCGGCATTAGCTGACGCTCAAAGGCGTCGCCGTGGATGTCGACCAGCGCGGGGGCAAGGATCATGCCGTGCCCGTTGATCACCCGCGCCCCGTCGCGCGGGCGATCCAGCGCTGTGATCAGCCCGTGCTCGATGCGCACCGAAACCTGTGCCAAACGGTCGGGCAGGATGACCGACGCACCCTCGATAACAATGGCTTCCACTTACAGACGCTCCAGCACCAGATGCCAATGCCACGATCCGGGCGTTTCATGTTCGCGGTCTTCCAGACGGCAGATCTCGAAGGCAGAGAACAACTCTAGCAGATCGCGTCCATTGCAGAAGTAGTGCGGATGCACTTTGTCCTCGGCCCCTTCAAACACCCAAGTGTTGCGCGAGATTTCGCGGCCCGGGGTTTTTGCAAGTTGCACCGGCACACGTCGGGCCGACAGCATGGTGCCAAGGAAAGTGCCGCCGGGTTTCAGGACGCGGGCGATTTCGGCGATGGTTTCGCGCAAGACCACCTCATCCCCGTGATAGATCACGTTCCATGACAGGACGTGGTCGAACGACCCGTCCTTGAAGGGCAGGTCTGTCATCATGCCGATGCGGGCGTCGACGGTCAGGCCCTCAGCCGCAGCGACCCGGGTAATCTCGGCAATCCCCTCGGGGGCGGCATCCAGGGCCGAAACGGCAAAGCCCTGCCGGGCAAGGGCCAGAGCGTGACGCCCCACGCCTGCGCCAAGGTCAAGCACTGCCGCACCCGCGGGAAGGCTTTGGGCGAAGTCCATCACCTCGGCCTCGGGGCGTTCCCATTTGGTCGTGCCATCTGCCTTGGCCCATTCGGTGCCCCAGTAGACATGCGCGGTATCGGTCTTCATCGTGCTGTTCCCATGATCTTCTGGCGCAGGACCGCGCCGATTTGTTCGACACCGATCACCACGACAGCGATCATCAGGATCACGGTGAGGGCGGTCGGGTAATCGAAAAGGTCAAAGCCTACCTTCAATTCGATCCCGATTCCCCCTGCGCCGACAAGGCCAAGGATGGTCGAGGATCGCACGGCCTTTTCCAGTGCGAAAAGCGAGGTGGAAATGAAGGCGGGCATGGCTGCGGGGATGATCGCGCTGGCGGCGATGTCGATGCGCTTGGCGCCTGTGGCGGTCAACGCCTCGGCCGGGCCGGGATCGGTGTTTTCCATGTCATCGGCAAAGAAGCGGCCGCAAAAGCCGATGGTGTCGATGGCAATGGCCAGCATGCCCGCAAAGGGGCCAAGGCCCACGGCGACGACGAAGACCAGCGCCCATGCCAGGTCCGGCACCGCACGGATAAAGCCCAGAAGGACGCGTACCATCTGGTTGATGCCGCGCCCGACCAGCACATTGCGGGCGGCCAGAAGGGCGATGGGCAGCGACAGAATGATCCCGATAGCTGCTCCGGCCACCGCGATCTGCAAGGTTTCCACCATCTTCCACGCCAGCCGGTCAAGGTTATGGGTCGACGGCGGCCAGGCGCGCGAGAAGAAGTCGGCCAGTTTCGGGGGTGAGGACAAGAGCCGGTCCATCGACCAGCCCGCGCCTTCCAGCGACCACAGGATCACCAGTGCCACGACAACATAGCTGACAAAGCCAAGGCCACCCGGCCGGGCAAAGCGGTGGGGCAAAGCGTGCGGCGGGTTATGCATAAAGCTGGGCCATTTCCTTGGTCGTGACGTCGGATGACGCGGCATCAATGGCAATCCGCCCACCCTGCAGACCGAGGATGCGGTCACCTTAGGACAGCGCGTGCTGGACGTTGTGCGAAGTGAAAAGGACGGTCACGCCTTCGCGTTTCACGAGCGACATGAACAGCGCCATCACCTCTTCACCCGCCTGCGGGTCAAGCGACGCGCAGGGTTCGTCCGCCACCAGAAAGCGAGGCTTGCCGACCAACGCGCGGGCAATCGCCACCCGCTGGCTTTGCCCGCCGGAAAGCTGGTCTGCCCGGCGCAAGGCAAGGTCAGCCAGCCCGACCTTCGCCAAGGCCGCCATAGCCGCGCCGCGTGCCTCGGCCGGGGCCAGCCCTTGCATCCAGTAGCGCGGGCCGGAATGTCGGCCCAGAAGGCCGTGGATCACGTTGGACAGCACCGACAGGCGCGGTACCAGATTGTGCTTCTGCCCGACCAGCCCGGTCCGCGCCCGCAAGGCCCGGCGTGCGGTGCCGCCAAGATCGCTCAACGTCTCGCCCAGCAGGGACACCTGGCCCGCGTCCGGGTCGATCAATCCCAGACAGCAGCGCAAAAGCGTGGACTTGCCGGTGCCGTTGGCCCCGACCAGTGCGACGCATTCGCCCTGACCAATGTTGAATTCAAGCCCCGAGAACACGGGCGCACCCGTGCCAAAACGTTTGGCAAGGCCTTTGGCCTGCAGGTCCAGAACCTGCAGGCCGGTTTGGGTTACACCCCGCCGAAGGCCGGGACGGTCAAGCGGCACCGGATCATTCCCCGAGGAACTTGTCGAACTGCGGATAGCCTGCCGTGGTGTACATCGAGCGCACCACGTCATAGCTGGCGTCCTCGATCGTCACGAGGTCCATGCCGAGGTACTTGTCGTTCTCTTCATGCGTGGTGATCGCGGTGATGATCTCGGTCTTGTTGCCGATGATCTTGTCGCGGACCATGGCCTGTACTTCGGCGGGGACATGGGCACCGGCCAAAAGCATGTCGTTCGGCAGATCGCCCGACCGTGCCAGAACCTTGAAGAAGCCGTAGGGAACCGAAGTGTCCTTGTCGCGGGCCGAGGAAATCCACGACCCTTCGTTGATGCCGATGGCGGCCACGTCGCCCGCCTTCAGCGCCTCATGCGCGATGTTGCGGGCGGTGTGCACGGCTTCGATGTCCGTGACCGGGCTGACACCGTAGTCGGCCATCAATTGCATCGGGCACAGCATGTTCGAGGTCGATCCGATGTCACCGAAAGCAACCTTCTGACCTTTCAGGTCAGCCATGCTGTCAATCCCGGCATCTGCGCGGACAATGATCGCGCAGCGATAATCGGGGCGGCCGAAGCCGATCAGCGGGGTCGCCTTGGTCAGCGTGTTAATGACGATGTATTCCGCCGGTCCGGTGATGACGAAATCCACCGTCTCGCCGCGCAGGGCCTCGGCGGCGGCGGTGCGCGAGGATACGGGGAAGAAATCAAAGGTCTCGCCGGTGGCGGCTTCAAGTACGGTCTTGAAAGGGCCCCACTCGGCCTGCAGACGCTCCAGCCCTTCGACATCGGTGACGGCGATGCTCCAGGTTTCGGCGAGGGTGGTGGTTGCGCTGATAACGGCAAGGGCCGTTCCGATCATGAGCGACTTGAGCGACATCTTTGGTCTCCGGTTGGAACTCGTTCGAACGAATTTCTAGGGCCAGCCGGTAACGCCGCCGCGATGTGTATGTGAATGTTGCCCGACGCTTGGGTGACGCTTTTGCAACGGCCTGTGCCCCGTCCTGAGGGAGGGCGTTTCGCAAGGCATTGGTTCTGCGACAGGACTTCTGTCCCCGTCGCGCGCGTGATCGGCACGGTGGTGTTTTCGACCGGCAACCACCTCCAAGCTGGAGCGAAATTTCGCCGGATCGACGATCATTCCGGAAGGCTGCGCGGTGGAAAAACACCTCGTCCCGGCTAACCATCTGAAACCTAACAGTCAGCGTCGGCGCCGTTACAAAGCGGTCAAGAACCAGACTCCAAACATTCATCCGAACGATGTTGGTCTGTCGCACCACTTAGGCAGCGTGAGAAACATGGAAAAGCACATGCTCTCACTCGCCGGTCTTGGCCGCAGGTTCAATGCCACCCGCGCCGTGGACAATGTCACCCTTGATATCCGCCCTGGCGAATTTGTCGGCGTGATCGGTCGGTCGGGCGCGGGGAAATCCACGCTTCTGCGCCTGATCAACCGGCTGATCGACCCGACCGCTGGCCGCATCACCTTTGGTGACACCGATGTCACCGCGCTGCAAGGTCGTGCGCTGCGGCAGTGGCGGCGGGACTGCGCAATGATCTTTCAGCAGTTCAATCTGGTCGAGCGGCTGGATGTGCTGACCAACGTGCTGGTTGGCCGACTTGCCGATCATGGTTTCCTCAGCTCGATGGCGATGCGCTTTACCGATGCTGAGCGCACGCTTGCCATACGGGCGCTGGACCGGCTGGAAATGGCCCCGCAGGCGCTGCAGCGCGCGGGCACCTTGTCGGGCGGGCAGCAGCAGCGCGTGGCCATCGCCCGGGCGCTGGTGCAAAATCCCCGCATCATGCTGGCCGATGAACCCATCGCCAGCCTTGACCCCGGCAATGCCACCCGCGTGATGGAGGCGTTGCGCAGCATCAACCGCGATGACGGGATCACCGTTTTGGTGAACCTGCACACCCTGGATACCGCGCGCGCCTATTGTCACCGGATCATCGCCATGCGCGACGGCCGGGTGTTCTTTGACGGCACCCCGCGCCAGCTGACCGACGATGTCGTTCGCGACATCTACGGCACCGATGGCTTGGCCGAGTTTGACGCCGCCATCACCTCGACCGCAGCCCATCGCCGACTGCGCCAGACCGCCTGACCCCTTCAGATAGGAGCCTGCCATGCGCCTTTTCGCCACCACTGCCCTGATCGCCCTTACCGCGCTGCCCGCCGCCGCGCAGGACTGGAAGTCCGACTACCGCATCGTCCGTTTCGGCATCCTGTCGGGCGAAAATGAAAGCGACCGGATCGCACGCTACACGCCGTTCCAGGAGTATCTGGAAAAAACCCTCGGCGTCGAAGTCGAGATTTTCACCGCCGGGAACTATGACGGCGTGATCCAGGCCCTTGCCGCAGGGCAAATCGAGTTTTCGTTCCTTGGCTCTTCCGCCTACGCCGCCGCCTATACCGAGACCGCGGGCGGCGTGATCCCCCTTCTGACCCAGATTCAGGAAGACCACTCCACCGGCTACTTCGGTGTGATCGTGGTGCGCTGCGACTCGGGCCTCAAGACGGTTGACGACCTGAAGGGCAAGACCCTTGCCTTTGCCGACCCTGACAGCACCTCGGGCTACAACGTGCCCTATTACAACCTCGTCCAGCAGGGTTATCAGCCGGAAGAGTTCTTCGCCGCCATCCCGTTCTCGGGCAGCCATGAGGCTGGCGTGGCCGGGGTCGCCAACGGCCAGTTCGACGCCGCCGCGACCTATATCAACAACGAAAAGAACGGCATCCCGCAGCGGATGGAAACCAAGGGGATGATCAAGGAAGGCGAAGTCTGCGTGATCTGGACCAGCCCGGAAATCACCTCCGGCCCCTTCACCGCGCGCGCCAACCTGCCCCAGGGCCTGATCGACGAGATGAAGGCCGCCGTCATGAACGTGCCGACCGCCGACCCGCAGGCCTTCAAGGACATGAGCGGCGCTGAGGATTCCACCGCCAAGGGCTATGTCGAAGTCGACCACGCCCGCTACCAGTGGATCATCGACATGCGCGACTGGTTCAAGGCCCAGCGCGACAGCTGATGCTTTCCCGGGCGGGCCGCATCAGGCCCGCCCGCACCCATTCGGGAACCCCTGATGTCCGCAGCCCTTCTTGCCTTTGAACGGGACTATTCCGTCCAGCGCCGCCGGTCGCGCCTGACTTTCCTCGCCGTCACGGGTGTGATGCTGGCGCTGTTCCTGCTGTCCGCCCACGCCTCCAACTTCTTCCTCGTCACGCAAGTTACCCTCGCCGACGGCTCCCGCGCCGAGCGTTGGGTAATCGGCGCCGGCCTGCCGCGGCTTGGCGAATACATTTCCAAGACGATCCCCGAGCTCAGCTGGGCCACCCTTGGCAGCGACCTTGCCGACTGGTTTGGGCGCTGGCGGATCTGGGCCGTCCTTTTGCTGGAAACCGTGCTGATCGCCTTCATGGCCACTGTCCTGGGCGTCATTGGCGGGTTCGTCCTCTCGTTCCCCGCCGCCCGCAACCTCTCGCCCAACCGCTGGGTTCTTTGGCTTTCGCGCCGGTATCTTGAGATTGCCCGCACCGTCCCGGAACTCGTCTTCGCGCTGATCTTCGTCTTCTGCTTCGGCATCGGCCCCCTTGCGGGTGTCCTTGCCATCGGGCTGCACACGGCGGGGGCCTTGGGCAAACTATACTCCGAAGCCAATGAAAACATCGACATGCGCCCCTTGGACGGGGTCAAGGCGGCGGGCGGATCGTGGTTCGACATGATCCGCTATGGGGCGGTGCCGCAGGTTCTGCCGAACGTGCTCAGCTACACGCTTTTGCGGTTCGAGATCAACGTGCGTGCCTCGTCGATCATCGGCTATGTCGGGGCAGGGGGGCTGGGGCAAGAGTTCCGCACCGCCATGTCCTATCAGGAATACACGGACCTTTCGGCCCTGTTCATCATCATCCTCGTGACCGTGACGGTTATCGACCGGCTGTCCGAGATGCTGCGCCACCGCGTCATCGGGCTGGAGGCACGCGCATGACACCCAAGACCGTTACCGCCGCCGAAATCGCAGCCGCCCGCGCCGCGCATCCCCTTGCCTTCCGCGCGCCCCTGAACGTGCGCTTGCGCCGCGCCGCCCTCTGGACCGGTTTTGCGCTGTTGTACTGCTGGTGTCTTTATGACTTCGACGTCTCACCCGCCCGCATCTGGGAAGGGCTGGGCCGCCTTGGCCGCGTGCTGTCGTTCATGTTCCCGCCGCATGTCTGGACCGAATGGCGAGAGTTCTCCGAAATCCTGAAGGGCCTGGGCGAGACGCTGTCGATGGCCTTCCTTGGCACGCTTCTGGGCGCGGTCATCGCCTTTCCGCTGTGCTTTCTTGGCGCAAAGAACATCAACCGCCTGCCGATCCTGCGCTTCACGGTCCGGCGCGGCTTTGACATCATCCGCGCCTTCGAGACGCTGATCCTTGCCTTGATCTTCATCCGCGCCTTCGGCCTTGGGCCGCTTGCCGGCGTTCTGGCCATTGCCGTCGGCGAGATCGGCGTGCTGGCCAAGCTTTACGCTGAAGCGATTGAAAACACGTCGACCAAGCCCGTTGACGGCGTGGTCGCATCAGGCGGCAGCCGAACGCAATCGATCCGCTTTGCCGTGCTGCCGCAAGTCTGGCCCGTGCTTCTGTCAATCACGCTTTACAACTTCGAATCCAACGTCCGCTCGGGCACGATCCTTGGCATTGTCGGTGCAGGCGGCATCGGGTTCCTGCTGGCAGACCGGATCGGTGCCTACCGCTGGGATGAGGCCTGGTCGATCATCTTCCTGATCATCGCCATGGTCTATCTGATCGACTGGCTTTCAGGCCTGATCCGCGCCCGCTTCATTGGCACCTGGGAGGGCGCAAGATGAAACTTCTGACCGAGGCCCCCAACGTCCACGAAACCGCCACCCTGGTTGATTGCACCCTGGGCAAATGGACCGAGGTGATGGCCCATGTGACAATGCGTGAGGTGACGTTCGGAGACTATTCCTACATCGTCCGCGGCGGCAACGTCGTCTCGTCCACCATCGGCAAGTTCTGCTCCATCGCCGAGGGCGCGCGGATCAACCCCGGCAACCACGCCACATGGCGTGCGGCCCAGCACCATTTCACCTACCGTGCCGCGCAGTTCGGTCTGGGCGAGGATGACGAGACCTTTTTTGAGTGGCGCCGCGATCACTGGGTGACCATCGGCCACGATGTCTGGATCGGCCACGGCGTCACGGTGCTGCCCGGTGTCACGGTCGGGACTGGCGCGGTGATCGGCGCGGGTGCCGTGGTGTCAAAGGATGTGGCGCCTTATGAAATTGTGGGCGGCGTGCCTGCGCGCCATCTGAAATGGCGGTTCACCCCGTTACAGGCCGAAGCGCTGCAGGCCATTGCCTGGTGGGATTGGGACCACGCGGCCCTGAAGGCTGCCTTGCCCGATATCCGGGTGATGGACATTGATGCTTTCATCGAAAGATACCGTTGAACCCCGGAAACTCAACCGGGGTGGCTACGAAACATTCAACCGTATAGGTCAACTACGCGCCCGCTGCCGCTTTGGACCCTGCGCTGGGCCAACTGCGCCAGACGACCGATCGCTTCAAGGGTAGGTGGGGGGAAACATCGTCGTTAGACTGGGCTGCCCCCAAGTCCGTTCGGGGTATTTTTCCAAAAGGCGATCAAACTGCGCCTGCGCCTGTCTGCGGGCGGCGTGCAGGTCCATTCCCGCCACCTGACCGCCGCGCATCGACAAGCGGCCGTCAACGAAAACCGCTCTTGTCACCCGCCCGGTTGCACCAAAGACAAGGCTTTGCACCGGATCAATGCGCGGCGCGAAATGACTGTCTGCCATATCGAACACCGCGATGTCTGCCTTTGACCCCACCTGCAGCCGGCCCAGATCAGGGCGCTTCAGGGCATCGGCGCCTCCAATCGTTGCGGCATTGAACACCTCAGCTGTGGTCAAGCCACGATCATCCCCCGTGGCGGCGCGGCCCATCATCAGGGCCACCGCCATGTTGAGCACCATGTCAGGCGGGGCCGTATCGGTGCCCATGCCGATGTTGATGCCCATGTCGCGGCACCGCCGGAATGAGCGCAGCATCTCGCCATCGCGGGCGTAGACGAGGGGGCAATGCGCGATCGTGACGCCGTGATGGGCGTAAAGCGCCAGATCCTCGGGCTCGGCCTCGACGGCGTGGGGGGCGATCAGGCGGTCGTGCAAAAGACCGCGTCTGGCCAGCCATTGCGGACCCGTGGTGCCATGCAGGGCCTGAACCGTGCGCCGTTCCATCTTGCCCTGTGCCATGTGCAAGCGGACAGGCAGTGCCATGTCCCTTGATGCCGCCATCGTGCGGCGCAACAGGTCAAGGGTGCAGGTTTCAACCCGGTCAGGGGCCAGCATTGCCTGCACCAGCCCGCCATGCCGGCCGCCGACGCGGGCTGCAAAATCCAGCGCGTCGGCAAGGCCTTGCATGCCGCGTGCCTCGTCAAATCTGGGTTCCAGAACGCCCGGGGCAGTGCAGACCATGCCCCCGGACCGGTAGGCAGGGCCAAGCCAGACGCGAAGCCCCAGATCGGCAGCGGCATCTGCCGCAGCTTCGAATTCGGCGACGGTTTCCCCCCATTCGCGGTAGAAAAGCGAGGCGATGGGAAGTGCCGTCGTGATGCCGTTGCACAGAAGCTGGGCAAATGCATAGCGCTTCTGGAAGGCCAACTCGTCTGGGGTGTACATCTCATACGGGCCGCGGTTGACATAGGCCTGCGGCCAGACGCGACCGGTCGCCCAGCCGGGCCCGTTGTCCACGGTCAGCAAGGTCGTATCGAGATCGGACAGGGCGTCAAGATCGACAAACCCCGGCGAGACAAGCACTTCGCCCAGATCAATGCGCCGCGCCACCTCGCCACCGAAGGGGGCGCCAATATGGATCACGCGATCTTCGTCAAAGACAATCTCGGCGTTATCCAGCAGTTTGTGGCGGCCATCGACATGGCCGACGATCCAGCGAGCAGCCAGGGCTGTGCGCCCTTTCGGACGCTTGCCCAGGGTCAGGCTGTCGAGGCCCGTCACGCGGCACCTGTCATCTTGTCGGCAGATTTGTCGCGCGGATAGGCATAAGCCCCGGTCTTTGAGGTCAGATAGCCTGCGCCAGCCATCGCTTCGGCCAGTTTGGTGGCGGCGGTGACACCGTCAATCACTGGGATGCCGACAGTGTGGGACAGCCAACTGCAAAGGTCAGCCATGCCCGCACATCCCAGCACAATCGCCTCGGCCCCATCCTGTTCGATGGCCAAGCGGGTTTCGGCCAGAAGCCGGGCCCGCGCGGTGGCCGGATCCGTGTCCAGTGCCAGAACTGGCAGGTTTACCGCGCGGACCTTGCGGCAGTGATGGCCCGCACCGTAGGCCCTTACCAGATCCTCGATCACGGGGACCGAACGCGGCAGTGTCGTGATCACCGAGAACCGCGCAGCAAGGGTCATCGCCACCTGCAAGGCAGCCTGACAGATGCCGATCACCGGACCTTTGGCCACCTCGCGCGCGGCGGCAAGGCCGGGGTCGTCAAAACAGGCGATGACATGGGCATCCGCCCCGCGCGCTTCAGCCGCGATGATGGCCTGCAGCATGGCTGGAACGGCCATCGCCTCATCCCGATACCCCTCGATCGATGCGGGGGTGTTAGTGCCGGTTTCCGCGTCAATCTTGGTGCCGGGGGAGGCTGCAGCGCGCGCCGCCTGAGCGATCGTATGTGTCATCGTCGCAGTTGAATTCGGGTTGATCACATGGATGCGCATCAAGCGGCACCTTTCCTTGATCGGGGTGTCACCTGTGCCAATTCGAAAGGCAGCAAAGCCTCAGGCTTTTTCAGTTCGAACTGCCGATCCGAGGTGATGTAGTTGTCGGCATGCAAACGGGCGATCGGCTGATAGGTGTCGGAATTCACATAGCGCCCAGCCGGATCCATGCAGCGATCTTCGACATGCATGTCCAGCACTTGGCCCACGATCAACACGCGAGACGGATATTCGATGATCCGCTCGACCCGGCATTCGAAGGAACACGGGCTTTCACCAATGCGCGCGGCGTCAATCTGGCGGCAGGGCACCGGGGTCAGGCCTGCAAAGGCCAGTTCATCGACATCATTTGGAAAGTTGACGCTGCAGGTGATCATCGCGTCGGCCAGCGCCATGTCGACCATGTTCACGACAAATTCGCCCGTACGGCGGATATTGGCGACGGTATCCTTTTCATCGCCATTGCCACGGTTCTGGATGCCAAGAACCACAAGCGGGGGTTCGTGTGAAAACACGTTGAAAAAGCTCATCGGCGCTGCGTTGTTGTGGCCTGCCGCAGACCTTGTGCCGACAAGGGCGATAGGGCGCGGGCCGATGAAATTGGTCAGCAGTCGGTAGCGGTCGGGCGCGGGAAGCGTGGTGAAATCGAAATCCATGCTGTCTGTCCTGTCAGGCCAGCAGATTGCCGCGCCGCACCACGAGGCGATCGGCGGGGCGTCGGCACAGGGCATCGCCTGCGCCGCTGGCGGCAATCATCACGAAATCGGCGCGGTTTCCGACGGCAAGCCCATAGTCCTGCAAGCCAATGGCCTTGGCAGCCGCATGGGTGGCACAGCCAAGGGCGCGGGTGAAATCCTCATCCAGGTTCCAGTCGAAGCGATAGGCGGTCAGGAACGCCCGCTCCAGCATGTCGCCATTGCCAAAGGGCGACCAACTGTCACGGATGCCGTCCGACCCGCAGCAGACGGTCACGCCCATCTCGGTCAACTCCTCAACCGGGGGCACGGCGACATCGGCGGGGGCCGAGGTCATCAGCGAAATGCCGGTGTCGGCCAGCCTGCGACCAATCCGCTTCAGCCGGGCGTCAGGGATCATGCCAAGGCAATAGGCGTGGGAAATCATGACCTTGCTGGCAAGACCCGAGGCTGCGGTATAGTCGGCGATCCGTTCAACCTGCCAAGCGCCCAGATCACCCTTGTCATGCAGGTGAATATCGACGCCCGCCCCCTTTTCCACAGCCAGATCGAAGATAAAGCGCAATTGGCCGTCGGGATCGCCGTCGATGCCCGCAGGATCAAGACCGCCGACAGTTTCCACCCCCATATCCATTGCGGCACGGATCAGATCGGCAGTGCCGGGTCGGCACAGAAGGCCCTGCTGCGGGAAAGCCACGAATTGCAGGTCAACCCGGTCAGACCAGACCTCACGCAGGCGCAACATCGCTTCGACATGGGTCAGTCCCATGTCCGGGGCCACGTCGATATGCGAGCGCACGGCAGTCGTTCCATAGGCCAGCATCTGACCCAGAAGACGCCCCGCCCGTTCCTCAGGCGCGGTGGTGTTGGCGGAAAGGACGCGGCGTTCGTTTTCAATATAGTCGCGCAGTTTGGCGGCGCGTTTGCCCGGCTGCCAAGCCTCACCCCACAGGGTCTTGTCCAGATGGACATGCGGTTCGACAAAGGCGGGCAGCACAAGCCGACTCGCGCCGTCCACCGCATCGGGTGCTGTGACCTGCGGGCCGATCTCCGCGATCCGGCCGTCTTGGCACCGGATGCCGATGGTCTGGCCGTCGATGTCACGCAGATTGGAAAAGGTGGTCATCATGCCGCTCCGCTGTTTTGGGATGCGGCCCCCGGGCGATGGGGGCCGCACGGGTGTCAGCCTTTCAGGCGGGTCCAGATCTTGTCGCGCAGTTCACGCGCCGCCGGGCCGCAGTCCAGCGTCGGAACCAGACGCGAGGCATAGTCTTCGGGCATGTTGATTGCATCCATCGCGCGCCATTTCGGGTCAAGGAATTCGTCCGACTTGATCGCATTGGCATAGGCAATCGCATTCGATACCGCCGCAGCATTTTCGGGTGCCATCATCCAGTTGATGAAGATCTTGGCATTCTCAGGGTGGGGCGCATTGGCTGGAACCGCGAAATTGTCGCGGAACATCGGCGTGCCTTCCTTGGGGTAGATGAAGCGGATGGTGTCACGCTGCGCGGTCGCGCGCGCCGTTGCCCCATTCCACACATGATACATCGCCACCTCGCCCGAGGCCATGCGGTCGACCGTGCTGTCGGAAGAATACATCTTCAGTTTGGGCTTCTGGGCCTCAAGCAGGTCAAGGATGCGCTTGGCGTCATCGTTGCTTTCGGTGCACTGCGGGATGCCCAAATAGAGTGAGGCCGCAAGGATCACGTCGCTGGCGGTATCAAGTTCTGCGATCTTGCCTTCGAATTCCGGGCGCGGCTCGAACAACTCTTTCCAGCTGTGCTCGATCTCGGCCCCACCGATGGCGGCGCTGTCATAGGCAAGGCCGGTGACGCCCCACAGATAGGGGGCCGAATATTCGTGCGTCGGGTCGAAATCGGGGTTCTTGAAGGCGTCTTTCATGTGGACGTAGTTTGTCATCGACGGGGTGTCGATCTTCAGCAGCAGACCATCCTTGATCAGGCCGGGGATCACATAGTCTGACGGCACGATCACATCATAGGCTGCGCCGCCCGACTGCAGCTTGGCCAGCAACGTGTCGTTGCTGTCAAAGCCGTCAAGGATGACCTTGATGCCGGTCTCGGCCTCGAACTTCGCCAGCAATTCAACCGGATAGTAATCCGTCCAGTTGTAGAAATAGAGCGTCTTTTCAGCATCTTGCGCAAGGACTGGCAGCGCCGTTAGTGCGGCCATGGCCAAGCCGATCAGGGTCTTTTTCATTGGGTTACTCCTCTGTTGGATCGTGTCGAACCTCAGCGCCGCAGGCGGCCAAGGAAGAAGGAAAGCGAGACAAGCAGGACCGAGATCGCCAACATCACGGTGGAAATCGCGTTGATCTCGGGGGTGATGCCCGCCTTGATCGACGAAAAGATGTAGACGGGCAGGGTGGTGGTGCCGGGCCCTGACAGGAAGAACGAGGTCAGGAAGTCATCAAGGCTGGTCACGAAAGCCAGCGTGAAACCCGCCATGATGCCGGGCCACAGAAGGGGCAGCGTCACTCTGCGAAAGCTGCGGAAGCGGTTGGCATACAGGTCCTGCGCCGCCTCGCCATAGCTTTGGTTCATGCCCTCCAGCCGGGCGCGGATGGGCAGATAGGCAAAGGGGATGCAGAAGGCGGTATGGGCCAGGATCATGGCGCCCAGACCAAGGTGCACGCCCAAGGCCACGAACAGCATCAGCGTTGCCACCGCGACCACGATTTCCGGCAGGATCAGCGGCATCTTCAGCATGGCCTCAACCCCGCCACGCTGGGGAAAGGCCCGCGACATCGCCAGCGCCGCCAGAAGGGCGATCACCGTTGCGGCTGTCGCTGCGCATAGGGCGAGGACAAGCGAATTCTTGGCCGCCGACTGGATCGCCGGGTTGACCAGTATGCGGCCATACCAATCCAGCGACGCATGCGACCAGACGGTTGCCGTGCGGTTGGCGTTGAAACTGTAGCCGACCAGAACCACGACAGGCACATAGAGATAGATGAGGACAAGCAGCGAAATCTCGCGCGTCAGGGGGAAACGGCGAATGTTCATCGGGCCCTCCGATTGCGCCAAAGCGCCATGGCCAGCATCACGGCAACCATAAGTGCCAGCAGCACCACCGACAGCGCCGCCCCAAACGGCCAGTTGCGCGAGGCGCCAAACTGCATCTGGATGATGTTTCCCAGCATCAGGGTCTTGCCGCCCCCCAGAAGGGCAGGGGTCACGAAGGCACCCAGACAGGGGATGAAGACTAGCAGCGATCCGGCCGCGATCCCCGGCATCGCAATCGGGATCAGCACCCGGCGCAGGGCGCGTGACTGGGGGGCGCCCAGATCCTGCGCGGCCTCAAGCAACCGCCAGTCGAATTTCTCGAATACGGTGTAGAGGGGCAGGATCATGAAAGGCAGGAAGGAATAGGTCAGCCCGATGGCCACAGCCAGATCGTTGTAAAGCAGTTGGACAGGCCCGATGGGCGAGATGGAATTGACCACCTGTGACAGCCAGCCATCCTCGCGCAGGATGATGAGCCACGCGTAGTTGCGCACCAGAAGGTTGGTCCAGAAGGGAATGGTGATCAGCAGCAGCATGATGTCGCGCTGGCCCCGCGACAGCCCCGCCATCCAGAAGGCAACGGGCAGGCCGAACAGCAGGCAAAGCCCTGTGGTCAACGCGGCCTGGAGGACCGAACGCAAGAGGATCACCAGATAGCTGGTGTTGACGATCATGGTGCCGTCGAAATCCTCTTCCCAGACAAGCCTTATGTAATTGCCCAAGGACGGCACCGAGGCCCAGTCCACCCCGCTGCTGCCGCCCTTTTGCAGAAGCGATATCCAGAACATCAGCGCAAGCGGAACACCGATCAACGCGACGATTGTCACCAGCGCGGGCGTCAGCAGACCAAGGCGGCGCAGGGCGGGGCTGTCGGTCATTGCACCAGAACCCGCAGGCTGTCGGCAGGCAGGTTTACCCCGACCGAACTTCCCATGGCGGGGGGAGAGCCGTCCAGATCGGATTGCCGCAGCAGGAAGGTGTCGCCATTGGCCAGTGTCAGTTTGTGCAGGAGGGCCGTTCCAAGATAGGCGGTATGCACCAACTGCGCCTGCAAGTGGCCGGCATCGGCGGTCGCCAGACGCGCGCGTTCGGGTCGGATCGCCAGCGTCACCTTGCCCCGCGCGTCATGCGGCACCGAAAGCACTGCACCGCCTGCCAGACGGACTGCATTTCCAGGCAGCGCCTCGCCCTCGATCAGGTTGATGTCGCCGATGAAGTCGGCGACGAAGCGATGGGTGGGGGCTTCATAAATCTCACGCGGGGGGCCCATCTGCAGGATGCGCCCGCCCTGCATCACTGCCACACGATCTGACAGGGTCAGTGCCTCTTCCTGATCATGGGTTACGAACAGAAAGGTAATCCCCGCTTCGGCCTGCAGCAGCTTCAATTCGATCTGCATTTCCTTGCGCAGCTTCAGATCCAGCGCCGAAAGGGGTTCGTCCAGCAGCAGAACCTTGGGGCGGGGCGCCAAAGCGCGGGCCAAGGCGACCCGCTGTTGTTGTCCGCCGGACAGATCCGCCGGTCGGCGCCGCGCAAAGGATTGCATGCGAACCATCTCCAGCGCCTCACCGACGCGGGCGCGGACCTTTTCAGCAGGCAGGTGCTGTTCTTCCAGCGCGAAGCCCACGTTCTGCTCGACCGTCAGATGCGGAAACAGCGCGTAGCTTTGGAACACCGTATTGACTGGGCGACGATACGGCGGTGTCTGGGTGACATCCTGTCCTTCAATTGCAATCCTGCCCTTGTCCGCGGTTTCAAATCCGGCAACCAGCCGCAGGAGTGTGGTTTTCCCGCAGCCCGACGGGCCGAGCAGGGTGAAAAACTCACGTCGGCCGATCTCGATCGAGACATCTTCCAAAACCCGGATGGCAGCAGCGCCGCGGCCAAAGCTTTTGCTGACGGCTGCGACGGAAACAGCAGAAGAATCGGTCATGTCATTCTCACTCCCATGGTGGCCCAGCCTAAGTGCATTCACCAACATGTCAAGATTGCATGCAATACGGTAATTTTTATGTATGCAACTTGCCGCGCCACATCAATTTTGGCCAGTCAGCAGAGCGATGACCAAACGACCGGGCAACGAAACCGAGGGTCCTCCCCGCATCGGCGCCGCGCTCCATCGGATGGCGGACGAAATGCGTTGACCTTGGCGATGCATGCGATGTTCAATCCCATCGCATACACCCGGAGTCGTGCAGAGTGCCCAAGCCCACTGATCTGAAGGCCGCCGAAACACAGCCAAAGGGCCGCGGGGCCGGCCAGCCCACCAAAACACCAACCCGCACGGAAAAGGTGCATGAGGCGCTGCGTCAGGCGATCATTGAACAGCAACTCGCTCCGGGCGCGCGCCTACCGGAGGATACGATCGGCGACATTTTCGGAACCAGCCGCACAATCGCGCGCGAGGCACTGCTGCGTCTGTCGGTCGAAGGTCTGGTCGATCTGTTGCCAAACCGGGGGGCCTTTGTCGCCAACCCGTCACTGGACGACGGTCGCGATATCTTTGTAGTCCGCCGGGGGCTTGAACGGATGGTGGTGCTGCAACTGGCCGGGCAACTGAGCCCCGCCCAGATTGCAGAACTGCGCGGCATGCTCGAACAGGAAGAATTGGCCGGTGCGCGCGACGAAACGGCGGCCATCCGACTGGCCGGTGAGTTCCACTTGCGCCTTGCCGAGATGACGGGAAACAAACTGCTGATCCGCTACCTTACCGAGACGGTGTCGCGCTGTTCGCTGGTGCTGACGATGTACGGCCGCCCGCATTCCGTGGATTGCGGCATTGATGAACATCGTCAGATCATCGAAGCGCTGATCGCAGGGGATAAGGCCCGGGCTGCGGACCTGATGGAACACCACATCGAACAGGTCGCCGGGCGGGCCCTTCTTGAAACCCGCAAGCCGCTAAGCGTTCAGGATGTTCTTGCCTTGTATGCGACCGCGATCACGCGGGACTGAAATCTGGACCCGATGCCAGAACCGCTTGCCCGCATCGCCGGCATCGAGGGTCTGCAACCCCTGAGGATTTTCACCGCTGGGTTGGCATGTCCAAAACTTGGCCACGTTTTTCTGGCGCCCTCCCGTAAAGAATTGTAAAACAACATAGATCGATTACTCGATGATCCGGGAAAGCCATTGGGATTGTGTGTTTATGCGTCTGGAAAATGATCTGCCCGGGTGCAGGTTGATCGAACTTAATTGTCATGCCGATGCGCGGGGCCGGCTCTACCCGCTGGACCTGCGGCACCTTGCCGGGTTTGACGCGTCGCGCATGTTCTTGATCACTGTGCCGGAAGATCCCCTCGGCGTCTGCCGGGGTGGCCATTCGAATTCGACCCGCCAAGTGCTGGTTGCTGCAACCGGCCGTGTAACCGTCGATCTGGACGCTGGCGTGCAGAAGGCGAGTGTCGTGTTGGACCGCCCTGATGTAGCCTTGGTGATCGGGGCAGGAGTTCTGAACCAGATGCGAGATTTCGCGCCGGGAACGCTGTTGATCGGTCTGGCCGAGGTGCCATTTTCCCAGACCCAATACTATTCCGAACCGCAGCCGTCGCTCTTTGCGGCGCGGTCGACGCTGGCGTGACGGCAATGGTTCCTCAGGCCGCCCCGATGCGGCGCATTGCCCGATATCGTCCGGCGATCGATGCGGCGATTGCGCGCGTGCTGGATGGCGGCACCGCGATCGGGGGCGTTGAGGTTGCGGCATTCGAGGCGGCCTTTGCCGCCTTCTGTGGCGTCGGCCATGCCATCGGCTGCGGGAACGGGACAGACGCGCTAGTCCTTGCCTTGCGGGCGGCGGGGATCGGGCCGGGGGATGAGGTCATCACGGTCGCGCTGACCGCGCACGGGACGGCGCAGGCGATCCGGCTTGTCGGGGCAATGCCGGTCTTCGTAGAGGTTGATGCAGCAACGCGCACGATGGATCCCGCTGCCGCCGCCGCCGCGATCACTCCGCGCACGACGGCCCTGATCCCGGTGCATCTTTACGGGCAGATGGCCGATATGCCCGCACTTGCCACACTTGCCGCGCAGCACGGCTTGTTCCTACTGGAAGATTGCGCGCAGGCGCATGGGGCAGAAATCGCCGGACGCAGGGCCGGAAGCTGGGGGCATGCGGCGGTGTTTTCGTTCTACCCGACCAAGAACCTTGGCGCCGTGGGGGATGGCGGGGCGGTGATCACGCAAGATGCGGCCCTCGCCGAACGGATCCGCGCTCTGACCAGCTATGGCTGGACCGACGCACGGCGGATCAGCGACGTGGTTGCCGGAAACTCGCGGCTCGACACGATGCAGGCGGCGATCCTTGCCGCCCTGCTGCCGCATCTGGATGAGGCGATTGCCGAACGCCGCGCCGTCGCGGCGGCGTTGCATGCGGGGATCGGCGAAGCGGTCATCCTGCCACGCTGGGATGACGGCGCGGTCTGGCATCAGTTCGTGATCGCTCACCCCGCGCGCGATCGGCTTGCCGCCTGTCTGGCCCGCGATGGGATCGGCACTGCCGTCCACTACACCCCGCCCCTGCATGTGCAGCCCGCCTTTCTCAGCGATGGTCAGCCACCGCTTCCCATCACCGAGCGTCTGGCGGCCGAAGTTTTGAGCCTGCCGATCCAGCCCGAGATCGCTGGCCCCGCCATTCAGGCCATCATCGACGCGGTTCGCAGGGGGGCGGCGGAATGCGCGCGGTGATCTATGCCACGGGGTCGACCTTCGTGGTCGAGGTTGAGGAAAGCCTGTCGCGCGCTGGGATCGAGCTGGTCGCGGGCATCCGAAATCGGGACGGACCCTGCCATCTGTCCAACCCGGCGCAGTCGGTTCCGCTGGCCGGGGCAGGGCCGGGCCTGCGCGACCTGCCCTTTATCGTGCCGCTTTTCACCCCCGCGAACCGCCGCGCCGCGGTGGCCGAAGCGCGGGCGCAGGGCTTTTTCACCCCCCTGTCGTTGATCGACCCGACAGTGATCCGCCCGCGCGACCTGCCACAGGGCGAGGGGCTTTACGTCAATGCAGGCGCGGTCATCGGGGCTGGCACCCGGTTCGGCGCCTTTGTGGTTGTTAACCGGACCGCAAGCCTTGGGCACGATTTGATCTGCGGTGACTATGTATCAATCGGGCCGGGTGCGGTGCTGGCCGGAATGATCACCCTGGGGGATGACGTCGTGATCGGAGCAGGCGCGGTCATCCTGCCCGAGGTCACGGTCGGCGCGGGCGCGGTGGTCGCCGCAGGCGCGGTCGTCAATCGCGACGTGCCGGCCGGCGCGACAGTCGCCGGGAACCCCGCCCGCATCGTGCGGCGCGGCGACGCATGACCGTCCACCTTTATACCCTGTGCTGGAACGAGGCGGACATCCTGCCCTTCTTCTTTCGCCACTTTGATCCGGTGGTGGACCGCTATGTCATCGCTGACGACGGTTCGACCGATGGCTCGCTTGATTTCCTGCGGGCGAATCCCAAGGTCGAGGTGCGGCGGTTCCAGCGGGTCGTGGCCGACAGTTTCGTGCTGTCGCACCAGCGCTTTCAGAACGAAGTCTGGCAGGAAAGCCGGGGGGTGGCGGATTGGGTCATCATCACCGCGCTGGACGAACATCTGACGGTGCGGGGGGGCCTTGGCCCCTATCTTGCGCGGTGCCGGGCAGAGGGCGTCACGCTGATCCCGGCACTTGGCTATCAGATGGTGAGCGAGGACTTTCCCGCCCCGGAGGAAACGCTTGTCCGATCCCGCACGAAAGGTGCGCCCTATCACCGGATGAACAAGCTGGCCATCTTCGATCCCGCCGCAATCACCGACACGGGCATCCAGCCGGGCCGCCATGTCTCACGCCCGGGGGGCCGCCTTGTCTATCCCCGGCGGGATGAGCTGATGCTTTGGCACTACAAGCTGATGGGCAAGCAGCGCATGCTTGACCGCCAGCGCGCGCAGAGCAAGGCCCTTGGCGCGGGCGATGTGGCCCAAGCCTTCGGCGCGCATTACGCCGCGGCGGATGCCGAGATGCTGGCTTTCTGGGCCTCGTTCGAGGAGCGTCTGATCGACCTTGGCGATCCCGCCTTCGATCCGGCGCGGCCCGGCAATCACGAAGGCCCGCTTTGGTGGCGCAGGGGCCGGGCGAGCCGGATGTGGCGCTGGCTGCGAGGGCGCTGACGGGGCACCTGAAATCTGGCCCTCTTGTCGCCGTGTCGCAATGGTGAATTGACGCGTCGTGCTTTCCGCCGCATCCTTTTTGCAAGGATTTTCTGGGGGGAGCCAGCAATGTGCCAGTTGTTCGCCGGGCAAGATCCGGCCCGCTATGAATATGTCACCCGCCGCTTGCGACTGAACGGGCAGTCTACGAGCATCCGGTTGGAACGCGCATTCTGGGGTATCCTGGATCAGATGGCTTGCAAGGATGGCGCGACGACGCCCGCGTTCCTGTCAAAGCTGCATTCCGAGGTTCTGCAGCAGCATGGCGAGGCGACGAATTTCACCTCGCTCTTGCGCTGTGCCTGCACGATCCATCTTGGCGAACTGGATCAGTTGCCGCAGGCCGACAGCCGGTTCGCCGCTGAATAGACGGAAAAGCGGTCTGTAGTAGTCCGCTACTACCCGCACCCAAAATTGGTTCTTTAGCCTTACCAAAATCGACCGTGATGTTGGGAGGGTTCATGGCCAAAGCCATTCATTCGATGATCCGCGTGCTGGACGAGGCGCGCTCGCTGGCCTTCTACGAACAGGCCTTTGGCCTGACAGTGGCTGAACGGCTGGATTTTGACAGCTTCACGCTGATCTATCTGTCCAACCCCGAAAGCACGTTCGAAGTGGAACTTACGGTCAACAAGGGCCGCACGGAATCCTATGCGCTGGGCGATGGCTACGGGCACCTTGCCGTGTCGGTTGCCGACGTTGACGCCGAGCATGCCAGACTGACGGCCGCGGGCCTTGCCCCGCGCAAGCTGGTCGATTTCGCGCCCGCGGGCACCGTCATCGCCCGTTTCTTCTTCATCGCCGATCCGGATGGCTACCAGATCGAGGTCTTGCAACGGGGCGGCAGGTATCTCTGACGCATCCACGCCGACGAAAATCAAGGGAGGACGACATGACCAAATTCGAAAGGACGGGCCTCACCCGCCGCGCACTGCTTGGGAGGGCAGTCGCAGCCGGGGCGTTGACGGTAACAGGTGTCGGTTTCATTGCCGCCCCAAACGCCGCTTGGGCGCTTGAGGTGTCGGTGATCACCCCGGCCCAGATGGCCACGCTCTTGCAGGTGGCGCGCGACATCTACCCGCACGATCAGGTGCCGGACCAGTTCTACGCCGTCGCCGTCAAGGGCTATGACGCTGAGGACCGCAAGGAACTTGTCGCCACCGGCATCGCCGAGCTTGACGCCGCTGCCAAGGCGCAGGGCCATGCCGATTATGTCAGTATCGGTTGGGAGGAAGACCGCGTGAAGGTGCTGCAGGCCATCGAATCTTCGGTGTTCTTCCAGACCGTCCGGGCTGGCCTTGTGACCGGGCTTTATAACCAGAAAGAGGTCTGGCCGATCTTCGGGTACGAAGGCGAAAGCTTCAGCCAAGGCGGCTACATCGACCGCGGCTTCGACGACATCAACTGGCTGTAAGGGGGGACGACACATGGCAACGTTTGATCTGAACGACGACTCTGTGGTCGTCATCATCGGCACCGGGGCAGGCGGCGGCGTCCTGGCCAATGAGCTTGCGCAGAAGGGCGTCAAGGTCGTGGCGCTGGAAGCGGGCGGGCGGTATCTGCCCGAGGATTACATCAACGACGAATGGGAAAGCTTTGGCCAGCTCGCTTGGCTGGACACCCGCACGACAAGCGGCGACTGGCGTGTGGCCAAGGATTTCTCGGGCCTTCCGGCGTGGATCGTCAAGGCGGTTGGCGGCACGACCACCCATTGGGCGGGCGCGTCGCTTCGGTTTCAGGACCATGAGTGGAAGGCGCTGAGCACTTATGGCCCGGTCGAAGGGGCGAACCTTCTGGACTGGCCGATTGACGCGGCCGAAATGGCCCCATGGTACGAAAAGGCCGAAACCAAGTTGGGCGTGACCCGCACGGGTGACCGCGCGGGCCTGCCGGGGAACAACAATTTCAAGGTCTTCGAAAAGGGCGCGAAGGCGCTGGGCTATAACGAGGTCCACACCGGCCGGATGGCGATCAACTCGGCCGATTACGACGGTCGTATGGCCTGCCAGCAGACCGGCTTCTGCTTTCAGGGTTGCAAATGGGGGGCCAAGTGGTCTGCCGCCTACACCGACATCCCGGCAGGTGAAGCGACGGGCAACCTGGAGGTACGCGACCGCAGCCATGTCGCAAAGATCCTGCACGATGAGACAGGCAAGGTCACGGCAGTCGAGTATTTCGACAAGGATGGTGTCAAACAGACCCAGAAGGCCCGCATCGTCTGCGTCGCCGGCAACACAATCGAAAGCCCGCGCCTGCTATTGAACTCAGCGTCAGAGATGTATCCAAACGGTCTGGCAAACTCCTCCGACCAAGTGGGCCGGAACTACATGCGGCATGTCACTGGATCGGTCTATGCGATCTTCGACAAGCCGGTGAAGATGTGGCGCGGAACCACCATGGCCGGGATCATGCAGGACGAAGCCCGCCATGATCCCAGCCGCGGGTTTGTCGGCGGGTATGAGCTTGAAACTCTGGCTCTTGGTCTGCCGTTCATGGCCGCGTTCCTTAATCCCGGCGGCTGGGGCAGGGGGTTCACCACCGCCCTTGACCATTACGAAAATATGGCCGGGATGTGGATTGTGGGCGAAGACATCCCGCAGGCTGACAACCGCATCACCCTGTCGCCCGATGCCAAGGACCAGTTCGGCCTGCCGGCGCCGAATGTTCATTATTCGGATCACCCGAACGACGTGGCGATGCGCGATCACGCCTACAAACAGGGCATCGCGATGTATGAGGCTGTCGGGGCCACCCGCGCCTTTCCGACGCCGCCCTATCCGTCGACCCACAACCTTGGCACCAACCGCATGTCGGAACGGCCAGAGGATGGGGTGTGCAACAAGTGGGGCCAGACCCACGACATTGCGAACCTCTTCATATCCGATGGCTCGCAGTTCACCACCGGGGCCGCGGAAAACCCGACACTTACGATCGTCGCCCTGGCCATCCGCCAAGCCGACCACATCGCACGGGAAATGAGCGCGGGAAGCATCTGACCCGGCAAGGCACAGTCTGGCGCGCGGTTTGCCCATCGCGCGCCGGAACCTGTCCATGACCTACCCGGCGGAGGGTATGCCCATCCGCATACATCCCTCGTAAGGTATTTGCGTTTCACGCGCACTGTCCTAACGTCGGGCGACCGGGTGGGCGCTTGTGCGATGCAATCCAAGACCGACGCAGCAGTCAACGGGAGCAGTTTTTCGACCCGGGCGACCGGAACGGTGGTGCTGTCGCATGAGATTGTCGCGTTCATTGAAAGCGGCGTCAGCATCATCGTCGGCGTGGTCGGAGCGGATGGCCGCGCGCGGGCCGGGCGGGCGCTGGCCGTCCGGGTATCGGCCATCGGGGCGATCCGGCTTGTCTATGCAGTCGAAGGCAATGCGGCGCTCATCTCAACGGCGCAGTCTGGCGGCCCGATAGCCGTGACGTTCAGCGCGCCGATGACGCATCGGACGATCCAGCTGAAGGCTCCGTCGACCAGAACCGAGCCGCTTGAACCCGAAGATCGGGTCAGCCTGATGCGCCAGACCGATGCCTTTGCGGCCGTCCTTGGTGCAATCGGTTACCCGCCGTCGTTTGTGACGTCGTTCCGCGACCGCCGGTCTCTGGAGGTTTGCGTGCTGAGTTTCATTCCGAATGCAGCCTTTGAACAGACCCCAGGACCAGGCGCGGGGCGTGAGCTGTGACGGGAACCATCGGCCACCCCCGGGACGATGAAGCGCCGGTCCTCGCACTGGATTCGCTTCGCGATTGTTTTGAGGGCGCAGTTCCGGCCGTCCTTGCCACCGTCGATCCGGGTGGCATCCCGAATGTGTCCTACATCAGCCAGATCCACTACGTTGATCCGGGCCGCGTCGCGTTGAGCTACCAGTTCTTCAACAAGACTCGTCGCAACATTCTGTCTTCCCGCACGGCCGCGGTCGAAGTGATCGACCCGCTGACCACGGCGTTCTATCAACTCGATCTGGATTTCGAGACAACTGAGGCCGAGGGGCCGCTGTTTGAATCGATGAAGGCCCGGCTGGCGGGCATCGCCTCGCATACCGGGATGGAGGGGGTGTTTCGGTTGATGGGGGCCGATATCTTCCGGGTCCGGGCCATCAGGCAGGCCCTGCCCCCAAGGGTCCCGCGTCCGGTGCCGCAGGTTGCCATGCTTCCCGCGCTGCGCCGTGTGCTGGCCGACATGGTGCGGGCGGACACCTTGGGGGACCTTTATGACCGCACGCTTGATGCCATCGCCCGGCATCTGGGCATCACCAACCTGATGATCCTTGTACCCGACGACACCCGCAATGCGCTGGATGCGGTTGCGACATGGGGCTACCCGGCGTCAGGCATCGGGTCAGAGGTGCGACTAGGCGATGGCGTGATCGGGGTGGCGGCGCGCGAAAAGGTGCCAATCCGGATCGACCACATGTCGTCGGACTATCTTTACAGCAGGGCCGTTCGCGACCAACTGCTTGCCGAGGCCGGGCCCAACGCAGCCGAGGTACCCGGAATTGCGTTTCCCGGACTGGCGCGGCCGGAAAGCCAGATCGCGCTGCCGATGATCTGGCACGGTCGGCTGGTCGGCGTTCTTTTCGCCGAAAGTCTTCTGCCTCTGCGGTTCAGGCACGAAGAGGAAGACACGCTTGCCTGCATCGCAAGTGCGCTTGCCGCCCATGCCGCCGCGCTGGCGATAGACGACGATACCGCCGGGGCAGTTACGCCTCCAGCGCCTGGCGGGTTCGACACGACGCTTGTCCTGCGGCATTTTGCTGCCGATGACAGCGTCTTTGCCGGTGGCGACTACCTTATCAAAGGGGTGGCAGGTGCGATCCTGTGGAAGCTTGTGCGCGCCTATGTGACGACCGGATGCAGCGAGTTTTCCAACCGCGAACTGCGGCTTTCGCCAGAACTGCCCTGCCAAGCCATGCCGAGAACCTTGAGGCGCGGCTTGTGCTGCTGGAACGGCGGCTACGGGAAAAGGCGCTGCCGATCCAGCTGGAAAAGACTGGTCGTGGGCGGTTCCGGCTTGCGGTCCAGGCAAACATCGCTGTCCGCGAAGAGTGATTTCCCCACGGGTCAAGGCCAGTGTTTTGCCCTTAAGAAGCTTTTAAGATTCCGCGAGGAAACACTTAGCGAGCATCCCGCATCCTTGCACAGTAGATGTGCGTTCGTTCACCTGAACACCCCGATGCGGATGCCAATGGCCAGATGGGCGGTTTTGCCCGACGACCGGAAGCCCGCCCGTTCCAAGGTTTCCGTCCCCGCAAGAGGTGGACAGGATTGCCGTGATCCGACGCCCGACGGGTGGATGGGACTGGTCGGGGATTTGCGTGGTGGGCGGGAACGTGCAGCCCATAAAAGGTTGCAGAATCATAATGTTGGCCGGTGTTTCCCGGCACCGAGGAATTGAAAGCAAGGAACATGAAGATGCATATCGAAGATCTCCGCAATCAGGTCAGCGGCCATGTCATCGCTGAGGGAGAGGCGGGTTTTGCCGCCGCGCGTGAGGGGTTTGTCTGGAACGGGCGCAAGCCGCAGGCGACCCCTCGCGTGATCGTTCAGGCGGCCTCGGTCGCCGACGTCCAGGCGGCGGTGCGCTACGCCTTGGCGCATGGGTATCGGGTCTCAGCCCGGTCCGGTGGGCACAACTGGTCAGGCATCGCGCTGCAGGACGGCGTTGCGATCGACCTTAGCGCGCTGAACGCCGTGACGATCGACCGGAAGGCCCGCGTTGCGGAAGTTGAACCCGCCGCGAAGAACCTTGCCATGGCCATCGCGCTGACCGCCGAAGGGCTGGCCTTCCCGGTCGGCCATTGCGGCGACGTCGCGATGGGCGGCTACCTGCTCGGCGGCGGCTTTGGCTGGAATGAGGGCACTTGGGGCCCCGCCTGCCACCTGATCGAAAAGGCCGAGGTGGTGCTTGCCGACGGTCGTATCGTCATGGTCAGCGACAGCGAGAACCCAGATATCTTCTGGGCGCTGCGGGGGGCTGGTCCGCTATTCTTCGGGATCGTCACGCGCTTCTGGCTTCGCTTGATGCCACTGCCCCCGGCGATGGCCGTGTCGACCTGGACCTACCCGCTGGCGCGGGTGGCTGAAGTGACCGCCAGCCTGAAACGGCTGTCCAACGTCCTGCCCGGCTTTGCCGAAGTATCCCTGTCCCTTGCCGCCGCGCCGCCCCATCTGGGCCTTGGCGATGCGAAGTTCGCAACTGTCATCCTGACGGTCTATGGCGGGTCGATGGCTGAAATCTCCGGTCTTGTGCGCAACACTGGCGACATCCTGCCCGACGCTGCAATTGCCCACACGCCCACCACGCCTATCGATTTTGCCACGCTCTACGGCATTGTCGACCAAAGCTTTCCCGATGGCAGCCGCTACGGCGTGGACTGCATGTGGAGTGAGGACGCCGACACAACCTTTGCCGGCCTTGCGCGAATGGTTGCCAATGCCCCATCGGCCCAGTCGAATGCCATCGGCGTGATATACGGGCGCAATTCGGCCTTGCACCGCGGCCTGCCCGACGCCGCCTTGTCCGTGACCGGTTCGGTCTGCGGGATCATGCATGGAACTTGGGATCCGGCCGCAGATGATGCGCTGAACCTTGCGTGGTTGCGCGCTGGGATGGACAGTCTCGATCCCGTGACCAATGGGCGTTACGTCGGGCACGCGGATTTGGCGCGGCCCGGCCGTATGGAAGCCTGTTTCAGGCCCGACGCCCGCAGCCGGATCGCGGCCCTTGCCAAGGTCCATGATCCCCAAGGCATCTTCGGCAACCGCAAGGTGCAGGACGCAATCGTCTCTCAGCAAGAGACTGCCGTGCTCGCGGCTGAATGAGATTGGGGCAGGAGCAATAAAATGATCAAGTTTCTTAACCTATCCCCCCGGATTGCGCGGGGCCTGCAGCCCGAATTCTCTGCTGCGGTCCTGTCGGTCGTCCTTGCGACACTGATCCCTGCTGCCGCGAAAGCGGATGAGGCTCAGATCGAGCGCGGCCGTTATCTGGTCCAGATCGCTGGGTGCGGCGATTGCCATACGCCGGGCTACTTTCTGGGCAATCCGGATCCACAGCGATTTCTTGGCGGGTCGGATGTCGGGTTCGAAGTGCCGGGCCTCGGCATTTTCCACGGGCCGAACCTGACTCCGGACGATGCGACGGGCATCGGCACATGGAGCGCGGAGGAGATCGTGACCGCAATCCGCACTGGCGAAAGGCCTGACGGGCGGGGGCTGGCCCCGGCCATGCCTTGGCCAAACCTTGCAGCACTGACTGATGACGATGCCTACGCTATCGCAGCATTCCTGCAGTCACTCGATCCGGTGGTTCACAAGGTGCCAGAGCCGATCCCACCCGGAGAGACGTCGTCTTCCTTCGTCATGCGGGTTATCCCCCCGGGCGGGTGACCCTTTATGCAGGCCAGCAATTACCACCGTGTCGCGCTCATATCGGCCGGTCACGCCTGCCCCATTGCTGCGACGCGCAAGCAACGCTCGATCTTCCCTGCCCATTTGGCGAAGCCTTGCGCGTCGGCAATCCGTGATCAACCCTTACGACCGTCCGGCGGATCGGCTGTCGATCACTGCCTCAAGCAGCACCGATGTGACTGGAGACGGTCGAGCATGCCCAATCCGGGCAGGAAAGTGCCCAACAAGCCAAAGGCGGAGGGTAACATCACAGGAGAGGTCCATCAGTGCAGGGGCGGCCCGCCCAGAATGGGCACCTCAATCCTCAGCGGGTTGACCCGAAAGTAGCACGCTGCTTTATCGGCTCTCGATATCGAAAGCGGATACCGTCATCATGCCCGATCAAGCGCGAGGGACGAGCGTCGCGCAAGTTTTACACGATCACCCGAAAACGACCCGAAGGGCCTGCTGGGCGCGGGGTCGTTTGCAGGAGCTGAACGGAAGGGCGTAGGCGGAATGACGGACAGGACAGACAGCACGGAAACGCGTCCTGCTCAAGGAACAGCGGGAGAGGTCTTTGCAACCTTTCTCAAGCTGGGTCTGACTTCATTCGGCGGCCCGATTGCCCATCTTGGCTATTTCCGTGATGAGTTGGTCACTCGGCGGCAGTGGCTAAGCGATCACGCCTATGCTGATCTTGTGGCACTGTGCCAGTTCCTGCCTGGCCCGGCCTCATCTCAGGTCGGCTTTGCCTTGGGAATGCGGCGTGCAGGGTGGCTTGGAGCGCTTGCGGCCTTCACGGCCTTCACGCTGCCCTCTGCGCTGCTGTTGCTGGTCTTTGCCATGACGGCAGCGTCAATCTCTGGTCCCATAGGCACGGGAGCATTGCACGGGCTGAAGACCGTCGCGGTGGCAATCGTTGCGCAAGCCGTCTGGGGCATGGCCAAAAGCCTGTGCCCAGACCGGGAGCGCGCTACGATTGCGCTGGGTGCAGTGATGCTGCTGGCCTTCGTTCCGGGGGCCTTCGGAATGGTTGGGGCGATCGGGCTTGGCGCGCTGGCTGGTCTTGCCCTTGGGCGCGGGTCGAGAACGCCGATCGGCGGGCCTGTCGCCATGCCCATATCGCGCGGGATCGCGGCTGCCGCCCTTGGTGTTTTCTGCGGACTGCTTGTCCTGCTGCCGCTGATTGCGGGCGATAGCCAGACACTGGCGCTGATCGACAGCTTCTACCGCGCTGGGGCGTTGGTTTTCGGCGGCGGTCACGTCGTTCTGCCGCTGCTTGAAGCCGAAGTGGTGCAACCCGGCTGGGTCACACAAGACCAGTTCCTTGCCGGATACGGCGCGGCGCAAGCCATGCCCGGGCCACTGTTCACCTTCGCCGCATATCTTGGGGCAGTGCTTGGGCCAGAGCCGAACGGCGTGGCCGGGGCGTTTCTTGCGTTGTTGGCGGTGTTCCTGCCCGGCTTCCTGATCCTGATCGCCGTCCTGCCGTACTGGGACCGGTTCCGCGCCATGGCGGCAGCACAGTCGCTTATGCAAGGCGCGAATGCCGCTGTCGTGGGTATCCTTGGCGCGGCGCTTTACTCGCCTGTGTTCACCGGTGCCATCGGCGATCTGCGCGACTTTGCGCTGGCGCTTGGGTGCTTCGTTCTGCTGATGGCGTGGAAGGCCCCGCCTTGGGTGGTGGTCATCGTCGCGGCAGCCGGAGGAGTCCTTCTCGCCTTGATGCCCTAGACACCGGACCCTTCGCAGCGCGCCCCGCCGGATCAGGCGGCAACGGGTTCCGTGCACAAATCGGCAAGAACACGCGCCGCAATCGCAAAGGATTGCACCCGTGCAGAGGGGTCGTGGATCATTCCCGTCACCATCAACTCATCCGGACGGTAGGTGTCGACGATGGTCTTCAACTGATCGCGCACCGTCGCCGCCGAGCCGGTCGCCGAACAGGAAAGGGCGTGTTGAACCTGCACCATGACCGCGGGCGATATCTCATGCTCGGGGTGCTGCACTGGATAGGGAAGTTTGCCCGGGTTTCCGCTCCTGAGGCGCGCAAACGCGAGCAGTTGCGAAGAGCGAAGAAACGCCGCCTCGGAATCCGTGTCTGCCGCGCAGACCCCGGCTGCAATCATCACATACGGCTTTTCCAGCGACTGCGATGGCCGGAAAGTACTGCGGTAAACCGCAAGTGCCTCTTCCAGCATCGTTGGCGCAAAATGTGACGCGAACGCATAGGGCAGGCCAAGATATGCAGCCAACTGCGCACCGTAGAGGCTGGACCCGAGAATCCACACAGGAACATGCGTGCCGACGCCGGGAATGGCCCGCACCGGCGTTCCCTGTGGCAGGTCGCCGAAATAGCTGATCAGTTCCTGTACATCATGGGGAAAGCTGTCATCCGGTGCCATGTGCCGTCGCAGCGCCCTCGCGGTGGCCATGTCGGTGCCGGGCGCGCGGCCAAGTCCCAGATCAATCCGGCCGGGGAAGAAGGTTGCAAGTGTTCCGAACTGTTCGGCGATGACCAAAGGCGCATGGTTCGGCAGCATGATGCCCCCGGCACCGATGCGCATGGATTTCGTCGCGGCTGCAACCTGCCCGATGACAACCGCCGTGGCCGCACTGGCGATGCCCGGCATGTTGTGATGCTCGGCCAGCCAATAGCGGTGGTATCCGAACCCTTCTGCGGCCTGTGCCAGTTCTACCGTACTGGCAAGCGCTTCGGCAGCAGTCTTGCCTTCGGGGATGGGGGACAGATCAAGAAGCGAGAATTTTTGCATTATAGCCTCCGGTGACACACACCTATGCAGCCGGACCGGGCAAGCCAAGGGGCTTGCCCGTTCTTTGCGCCCTGGCCGGCCGGAATGGCTTCAATCCGCCTCGACAAACACCTCGTCGCGTTTCTTTCGGATCGAGGGGAGCAGCATCACGATCAGCACGGCAACGGTCAGCAGCAGAAGCGTCAGGCTGATCGGGCGTGACAGGAAAACCGTCGGGTCCCCCCGACCCAGGATCATCGCCCGGCGCAGGTTTTCTTCCAGCATCGGCCCCAACACAAAGCCAAGCAGCAGGGGTGCGGGCTCGCATCTGAGTTTGAGCAGGACATAACCCATGAGGCCAAAGAACGCGACGGCGTAGAGATCGTAGACATTTGAATTCACCGAGTATACGCCGATCGAGCAGAAGGCCATGATCATTGGGAACAGCACATGGTAGGGCACTTTGAGCAGTTTCACCCAAAGCCCGATCAGCGGCAGGTTCAGCACGACCAGCATCAGATTGCCGATCCACATGCTGGCGATGATGCCCCAGAACAGCGCTGGCTGTTCGGACGCGACATTTGGCCCCGGCACGACGCCTTGAATGATCATCGCACCGACCATCAGGGCCATGACAGGATTTGCAGGAATCCCAAGCGTCAGAAGCGGGATGAACGACGTCTGCGCCCCGGCGTTGTTGGCCGATTCCGGCCCGGCGACCCCGGCGATGGCACCTTTGCCAAACTCCTCGGGGTGGTCGGAAATCCGTTTTTCGATGGTGTAGGATGCGAATGCGGCCAGCACTGCCCCGCCCCCCGGTAGAATGCCAAGGACCGATCCCACCGCCGTGCCCCTCAGCATCGGCGCCACCATGCGCTTCAAATCCTCACGCGAGGGGAACAGCCCGCCCAGGCTGGTCCCCAGGACGGTGCGGTCCTGTTCGCCCTCCAGATTGCGCAGGATTTCGGCGATGCCGAACACACCGACGGCAAGCGCCACAAAGCTGAGGCCGTCCGCATATTCCGTGATGCCGAAGGTAAAGCGCGGGGTGCCGGTGTAGATGTCGGTTCCCACAAGGCCAAGGATCAAGCCAAGGACAACCATCGCCAAAGCCTTCAGGATCGACCCATGCGCAAGGGCTATGGCCGACACAAGGCCCAGCAGCATCAGGCTGAAATATTCAGCCGCGCCGAACTTCAGGGCGATGACGGTCAGGGGCGGGGCGAAAAGCGCGACTAGAAGCGTCGCCACAGTTCCCGCAAAGAACGACCCCAGCGCCGCGACGGCCAACGCGGTTCCCGCCTTGCCGCGCCGCGCCATCTGGTAACCGTCAATGGCGGTGACCGCGGACGAGCTTTCGCCCGGCATGTTGATCAAGATCGCCGTCGTCGAACCGCCATACTGCGCGCCGTAGTATATCCCGGCCAGCATGATCAGGGACGACACCGGCTCAAGCTGGAAAGTGATCGGCAGCAGCATTGCAATGGTGGCGGTCGCGCCGATCCCGGGCAGAACACCAACCAGCGTGCCAAGGATCACGCCGATGAGGCAGAAGAAGAGATTTTCGGGCGAAGTTGCGGTGGCAAAGCCCAGCGAGAGATTGGAAAACAGGTCCATCAGGGCGCCTCAGCCGTCAAGCCAGGGGCCGAAGCGCCGGAAGGGCAAGCCAAGACCGTAGGAAAAGACCAGCGTTGCAAAGACGGTGACCGCAGCGGCGAGAACGAGCGCCCAGTGAAATCGCATCTTGAACGAGGCGAGCGCGGCAATCAGCGTCGTCAGGAAGATCGCGGGCACGAAGCCAAGACCGCGGATGGTCAGGCCAAAGAAGATCGGGGCTGGCAGGATGAAAAAGACTCCGCGCCAGGCAAGTGTGCCGATGCCTTCGCCGCCACGGTCGTGGATCGCGCTGGCAAGGATCGCAGCACCAAGGACAAGCAGTATCCCCGAAAGGACCAGCGGAAAATAGCCCGGTCCCATGCGGAACGCCGTCCCCGGTTCAAGCCCCAGGGATTGCACGCCGAAAAGAAGTCCGAACAGGACAAACACAAGGCCGGCAAGTGCATCCGTCCAGTCGATGGATAGTCTCTTCATGGCAAGGCGCCTCCCCCACGCCTTATGGAAACCGGGGGCGCGAACCCTGCGCCCCCGTTCTGCTGGTGTCAGTCTGCGTAGACGCCGGCGGTTTCGATCACCGGTTTCCAGCGTTCGATTTCGGCTTCAAGCTTGGCTTTCAATGCGGCCGGGGTTGCATCGGCTGCGGGGGACGGCGCGGTACCAAGTTCGGCCAGCTTCTCGGCGATCCCCGGGTCGGCCAAGGCAGTCTGCAGCGAGGCGGAAAGCCGTTCGACCACTTCGGGCGGCGTGCCCTTTGGTGCATAGAGGCCATGCCAGACCGACACTTCCATGCCTGCAAAGCCGCCTTCACTCACCGTCGGCAGATCAGGGAAAATCTCCAGCCGCGCGGGCGAGGTCACCGCGTAGGCCTTGATCGTGCCGCCCTTGATCTGTTCGGACGTATTGGTGGTCTGGTCACACATGATGTCGATCTGGCCGCCCAGAAGTTCCGTCATCGCGGGGCCGGTCCCTTTGTAGGGAACCGTCACGATTGGCGCTTCGATTGCCTGCATGAACAGCATCCCGCACAGATGCGAAGCCGCCCCGATACCGGCATTGGCCATCGTGATCGTATCGGCGTTTTCCTTCACATAGGTGATGAACGAGGCAAAGTCGGCCGGTTCGAAATCCTTGCGGGCGACGATTGTCATCGGCACTTCGGTGACAAGGCCGATGTATTCGAAGGCTTCGGTCGTGGAATAGGCAAGGTTGCGGTAAAGCGTGGCGCTGGTCGCCATGCCGATGTGGTGCAAAAGGACGGTGTAGCCGTCGGCCTCGGCTGAGGCCACGTTGCCCGCACCAAGGGTCCCGCCGGCGCCACCGACGTTTTCCACGATGACCTGCTGGCCAAGGTCTGCCGACATGCGTTCAGCGATCAGGCGGCCTACCGTGTCGGTGGGGCCCCCGGCGGCAAACGGGACCACAAGGGTGATCTGCCGCTCGGGGTAGGTTTGGGCGATGGCTGCAGATGCGGCCAGCACCGCGCCGGCGGCGATGCCGGCGAGTTTCGTCGTCAATGCCATGGTGTCCTCCCAGACGTGGCGAGTGTTGCCCCGCGCAACATCCTCCATTGCGCGGCTGGACTGACAGGGGCGGCTTTTGACGCGTCTGGCAAAGGAAAGCCGGGGTCGGCGGGCGCGTTTCGCAGGGCTTGGCGGTCAAGTTGGGTGGAAATGGCCCCATTCCGCCAAAGCAGGGGGGTGGATTTCCACCCATCCCCCCAATGTCAGCCGTCGCTGTCGTCCCCTTCCAGGATCAGGTGGCGGTCAAGCCCGTGCTTTTGCATCTTCTCGTAAAGGGTTTTTCGACTGATCCCGAGCGATTCGTAAACCTTGCGCAGGTGCCCCCCATGCGCTGCGATGGCGCCCGCGATGACACTGCGTTCGAACCCGGCAACACGGTCGGGCAGGCGGGGGGTGGCAGGTCCGGCGGCCTCCATCCAGTCAAGGCCAAGGACGAAACGATCCGCCGCATTGCGCAATTCCCGCAGGTTGCCCGGCCAGTCCAGGGCCGAAAGGTCAGCCAGCAGTTCGGGGTCGGGGGTGCGATCTTCGACGCCGTGGCGGGCGGCGGCCTCGCGGACCAGCTTGAGGAAAAGCAGCGGAATGTCCTCGCGCCGGGCTGACAGTGGGGGTACGCGAACGGTGGCCACGGCAAGGCGGTAGAGAAGGTCCTGTCGAAACGTCCCTGCCGCCGCAGCCTGCGCAAGATCGGCCTTCGATGTCGCAAGGAACCGGACATCCAGCGGAATGGGGTCATTCGAGCCAAGGCGTGTGATCACCCGGTCCTGCAGCACGCGCAACAGGCGTGCCTGCAGATCCAGCGGCATCGAGCCGATCTCATCCAGCAGGATCGTGCCACCCCGGGCATGTTCGAAACGGCCAAAGCGGGGACGCATCGCGCCGGGAAACGCCCCGGCCTCATGCCCGAAAAGCTCACTCTCAATCATCTGGGCCGGCAAGGCGGCACAGTTGATCGCGATGAACGGCCGGCCTGCACGCGGCGACAGATCATGCATCGCCAGCGCGACCACCTCTTTACCGGCGCCGGTAGGGCCGGTGATCAGCGCATCCGCCTCGGACGGCCCAAGGGTGCGGACAAAGCGGCGCAGGTCGATCACTGCGGCGCTGCGGCCGGGCAATCGCGCCTCAAGGTCGTCGCGCTGTCCGGCAGCCGCGCGCAGGCGGCGATTTTCGATGACGAGACCACGATGATCCAAAGCGCGGCGCAACACGGCGGCAAGCGCTTGGGTGCTGAACGGCTTTTCGATGAAATCATAAGCGCCGCGCCGCATCGCCTCGACCGCAAGGCTGACTTCGGCATGGCCGGTGATCAGGATCACGGGCAACTCGCGGTCGGTTTCGACGAGCCGTTCCAGCAGGCCAAGTCCGTCCATCCCCGGCATCCGGATGTCCGAGATGACCGCGCCGTTGAAGCCGGGACCGGCAAAGCCAAGTGCCTGTTCTGCGCTGGGTAGCGAATGGACTGTAAAGCCCGCAAGCTCCAGCGCCTGCTCGGTTGACCGGCGCATCGCTTCTTCATCGTCGATCAGAAGGACGGTCTGCTTCATTCGGCTGCCATCGCCTCGGGGCTGGCGGGCGTCAGGGCTATGGTGAAGATCGCCCCGCCATCGGGGTGGTTGCTGACGCGCAGGTCGCCTGCGAAATCCTTCATGATGTTGTAGCTGATCGATAACCCCAGCCCAAGCCCGGAGCCGACCTGCTTGGTGGTGAAGAACGGGTCGAAGATGCGGTTGGCAATGGCAGGGGCGACACCGGGGCCACGGTCGCGCACAGTGATCTGGACTTCGCCGCCCACGGCCCGCGCGGCAAGGGTGATGCGGCGGTCCGCGCTGCCTTCGACCGCATCGGCGGCGTTCGACAGCACGTTGACAATCACCTGTTGTAACCGGACCGGCCCGCCACGGACAAGTGGCAGGTCGGGTGCAATGTCGAGATCAACCGTCGCACCGGCCGAATCCAGCCGATTGCGCGCGACTGTCAGGGCATCCGTGATCACCGTGTGCAGATCGACGGTCTTCAACGGCTCGTTCGGTTTGCGCGCAACATTGCGCAAGTGGCGGGCAATGGCAGCCATGCGGTCGATCAATGCAACGATCTGGCCGATGTTTTCCTTGGCGCGCGGCAAGTCTGCCCGGTCGATCAGCAGACCCGCGCTGTCGGCATAGTTGCGTGCGGCGGCAAGGGGCTGATTGATCTCATGGCTCAGGGCCGCCGAAATCCGGCCAAGTGCTGCCAGCTTGCCCGCTTGCACAAGGTCAGCCTGCATGCGGTGCAGATCGTCATTGGCGCGGGTCAGGTCCGCCGTCCGTTCGGCCACCTGGCGTTCCAGATCGGCCTGCGCCGCTGCCTGGATCGCCAGCCGTTCCGCCAGCCGTGCCCGTCGCTGAAAGACGGTCCATGCCAGAAGCAGTGCCACCAGCAGAAGCAGCCCGAAGGCCAACACCGCCAGCCGCGCCTGTGTCCTCAGGGGGGCTGTGTCCAACAGAACCCGTACCGTCCAGCCAGCTTGGGGCATCACATGTTCGGTTGCGATGTATTCGTGACTGGCCCCGTTCCCATCGGCAAGGCGCATCAGTTGCACCTTGCCTGACGCGCTCAGACCCACCTGAAGCGCACTCAGCTTCGCGTCGGCATAGCGGCGCGACACCTCGGTGCGCGCCAACCGCTCGGGCGTAAGCGGCAAAAGCCCCCGATACAACCACACCGCATCGGTCGACATGAAGACGATCCCCTCCGGATCGGTCACCAGAATGCGGTAGTCGCGCGCGCGCCAAGCGGCTTCGATCTCGTCCGCCCCGATCTTGAGGGCAAGAACCCCCACGATCTGGCCTTGGGCATCGCGCACTGACGAGGCGAAGTAGTATCCGCGTACGCCGGATGTCGTGCCCAAGGCAAAGAAATGGCCAGATCGCCCGTCGCGCGCCTCGGTGAAGTACGGACGGTACGAGAAGTTCTGGCCGATGAAACTGTCCTCCCGCTTGTGGTTCGAAGCGGCGATGGTCGTGCCGGACAGGTCAATGAGGTAAAGGTCTGACGCCTCGATCAGCGCGTTGGTTTCTTCCAGCCAGCTGTTCATGGCTGCGATCCCTGCGGCGTCGTCCGGTGCGGCCAAGGCGTCGCGCACCCTGTCATCCCGCGCCAGAAGGGCGGGAAGAGCTTCGAACCGCCGCAAGTGCCCGTCAAGCCCATTCACTGTCTGCCGCAGGGTGGTTTCAGCGCGGACCAGACCTTCATCCAGCGCGTTCTGGCTGGCGATCCGTTCCACCGCCAGAACCAGCAGCACGGCACCGGCCACGAGGGCACCCGTCCACAGGGATCTGAGCGTAACGGCCATCGGGGTCCTGACATCCTGTCGCCACTGGCCTTGCTGATACCATGGCATGTGCCTTGGGGGGAAACTGAATGACACCCCGCCCGGCCCAAGGGCTGTGGCGGCCTTGGCCCATGACATCCCCCCGTTTGCCGCTTCAGTCGCTGGGGGCCGGAAGCCACATAAGGATCAGTGCCAGCAGCCCCATCACCAGATAGCCCACAAGGACCGGCACAAGCGTGCCGTCAAACAGGTTGCCGATCACCGCTGCCGAAACAAGACTGACGACGGTCAGGACGGTCGCCTGCACTGCGGCGGCAGCCCCGGCCGTCTTTCCGAAGGGCTGCAGGGCCATGGCGTTGAAATTCCCAAAGGTCAGCCCAAGGGCAAAGAGCGTCAAGGCGCTGTATCCCAGAAACCAGATCAGCCCCAGACCGCCCATCGCCAGATCTGCCGCAAGCGCCACGGCTGACCACAGGCAATGCGCTGCAAGGGCTGTCATGCAGATGGTCTGCATCGGATATCGTCGCACCAGCCTGCCGTTTGTCAGGGTCGCGGCGGCCATGAACACCGCCAAGCCGCCAAAGTAGACCGGATACAGCGCCCCCGTATTGAAGATGCCCTGAAAAATCTGCTGCGAGGAGTTCACATAGCCCATCAACCCGCCATAGACGCAGCCCCCCGCGACGGTGATCGACATGGACCGTCGGTGGGTCAGGATCGCCGTGGCCCCGGTCCGCAGGCCCTGCAGGCTGAAGGGCGGGCGGTCGATCTTGCGCTCGGGCACCAGCAGGATCAGGGCGAGGGCGGCCGTCCAGGAAAACGCCATCACGATCAGGAACAGGGCGCGCCAGTCCACGACCAGCAGAACCATCTGGCCAAGGATCGGGGCCAGAATCGGTACGAGGATGAAGATCGACATGATCAGCGACATCAGCCGCGCCATGGCCGCGCCGTCAAACCGGTCGCGGATCATGGCGACGATGACAGTGCGGGGCCCCGCCGCGCCAAGGCCCTGAATAACCCGCCCGATCAGCACAGTCTCGAACGACTGCGCCAGCGCTGAGGTCAACGAGCCTATGGTGAACACCCCGATCCCAAGCAGGATCGCCTTTCGGCGGCCCCAACTGTCGGACAGCGGGCCATAGAACAGTTGCCCCGCAGCCAGCCCGACAAACAGCGCGGTGATCACCCATTGGCGGCGGTTGCCATCCGCAACCCCCAGATCGGCTGCCAGGCTGTCCAGACCCGGCAGGATCGCGTCAATCGACAGCGACACCAAAGCCATCATGGCGCAAGCCGTCGCCACGAAAGCCGGAGAGGCCGGGGTAGGGGATGCCGGGGTAGGGGGGGTCACCCGGCGCAGCCCTGTGCGCCGGGGTTCGGGGACATCGTCTGCCTCAGTCAAGAACCGACGGCGTGTCGGCCATCTGTGCCAGCTTGACCTGCATCGACAGCGACAACTCGTCATAGACGCGCCATTCGTCGACGATCTTGCCGTCCTTGTAGTGGTAGTGGCTCATCCCCATCACCTGCACCCGCTTGCCGGTTGGCGCGCCCAGTTCGTGCAGCAGGCCATAGCCGGTGTGGTGGCCTTCCATGATCCAGCGGACAGCAACCTTGGTGCCGCCTTCTTCACACGGGGTCGAGCAGATGTGCTGTGGCACAAAGCTGCAATCCGGAAGGGACCCGACCAGCCCCAGCGTCTGATGCATCACCGACGCCACGCCATAAAGTTCGGCCATCAGCGGGCCATGGTATTGCACGGTCGGGGCATAGACGTCCTTGATCCGGCCAAACATGCGCTGGTTGAAGACTTCGTGGAGCCAGGCCAGCGTGTCGCGTTCAAGGTCAGTATTGGCAATCGACAGGTCCGCCTTGGACTCTGGCGGGTACTGTCCGATCAGCCGGCGGTTTTCCCCGATGTCGATGGCCAGAAGCCCCTTGTCGAAGTAGGTCTTGGCCAGATTGCGGGCATAGGCCTGCGTGTCCAGCCCGAGTTGCTTCAGGACCGCCATCTGGTCTGACACCAGCCATTCGCGGTAGATCATGTTTTCAAAGATCATGCAGTCGGCCACGGTGCGCGAGGTGAAGGTGCGCCCAGTCGGCGGTCCATAGTGACCATGCTGGGTATGCCGCCCGGTGCCCGTCACCAGATGCGAGGTGTAGAACCCCTTCTGGTCATCGCCATTCCAGATGACATGGGTCGCCATGCCACGGCGCTCGGGCAGGGACACTAACCTCTGGATTGTATCGCGAACCACTTCCTCGCGCGTGTAGATTGTGCCTGTCGCACTGTAGAGCACGCAGTTGTGGGTGTAGTGCGTGTAGATCAGGCCGACATCCCGCTCGTCCCAGATCCGGTGGGTGCAGCGCACGATATAGTCGACGATATCGGTGTAGATGTCGTCAAAACCCTGCATCGGCTGGGCCCTTGGGCGGTTCTCCGGGACCAGGTGCGTAAAGTCGTGGCGTTCCACCTGCAGCACCTCGGATGGTTTCTGCCGTGACAGCGAGTGGGCAGGGCTGCCCGACGCCGGTGCGCCCGATGCAGGTGTATCTGCGGCTTTCATGATGGCTCCATCGCCGATGTGGCGGGTTGAGGATGGGACGAGTAGAAGGTTCGCATAATTTGAATTCGTATGCAACGACGGAAAGCGATCACTCTTGCAAGACGGGGCCGCACGGCCTAGCCACCGCGACGGAAGATCGACTGCATCCGCGCCATCACGTCGACCCCCATTTGAAGAAGCAGGTCCAGAATATCCAGCGGCACCCAGTTTTCGCGGATCAGGCCTTCGTGGTGCAGATAGAAATCCATCACCCGCATGGTGACCGGCTTTCCCGTAGCGGCCACGCCCAGAAAATCCGGCCCGACATGCATGGCAAACACGGAGGGCCAGCCGCCTGTCACGGAATAGGGGCCGTCGCCAATCCGGATGTAGTGGCCACCGCCATGCTTTGCCTTGAGGTCAGAGATTTCGTCCCACTGTCCACCGCCCTTGCGTTTTGGAAAGGCCCGCCGAAACGGCAACTGATGATAGTCGACAAACCCCTGCAACCCGCGCGTCGTGCCGATGCCAGAGGGGCCGTACCACATCATCTTCGGGTGCCAGTGCTGTTTCTGCGGCATGTTCAGCAGGCCTGTCCTGCCTTCGCCAGCCAGATCATCATAGGCACCCAATGTGCCATGCATTGCCAGGGTTTGCGCAAGGCTGGCTGCGGATTGCACCGGATCAGTCTCGCGAAAGACCAGACCGTCGCCGGTGATTGGCCCGGGCCACATGCCTTCGGTTCCAAGGCTTGGGGCCAGCGGCCAGAACCCTGCCTGACGGATGACGTCCAGAACGTCCCACAGGCAGTTTGACTGCACGATCCGCCCGCCCTCAACTTGATGCACCTCGCCGTAGCGCAGGTAGATCGGGCGGCCGGTCGCTGGGATTCCCAACCAGTCCGAACGGAAAGTCCCGCAGTAATGCCCAACCATCGCAACATAGTCGCGGCCATCGTAATGACCCCCGGTCACGATCAGGTCCCGGCGTTCAAGGTCGGGGAATGCGGCCAGAAGCGGTTGCCAGACCTGTGCGGCGATCGCCTCCGGGCCCCGGTGTTCGTTGATCGGATGCGACCCGCGCCAATGGGCGTCAGGGGCATAAAGCGCTGCGATCCGATGGGGCAGGTCCGCAGGGCGTGCCTCGGCAAGCGCTGAAAGAGCCTCTGCAATAGTGCGTTTGTTGGCCAGATGCAGGCTGTCCAAGGCAGTTCTCCGTCCTGATGTCCCGCCAGAAAACGCGGGTTGCAGCGTCAATGCAACCCTATGCAGAAAATTATTGCAAACGTATTCACGCGCTGTTAGCGTTTTTTGCAAGGTCAAGGACACCTGTCGCAGCGCGTTGTCTGCGTCGGACGGTCTGGCCCAAGAAAATCAGGTCGGGAAACTCTGGCCCTAGAATTCTGGCCCTAGACGACTGGCCCAAGAATACCGGCACGAATGGCCGTTCGCCTGAAAAATGCTCTCAACAGGAGATGGATATGAAACTAACCCTGAAATCTTCCCTTGCCCTTGCGGCCCTGTTCGCCTCGACCAGCTTTGCCTATGCCGATTGCGGCATCGAAAAGGGTTCGGTGCGTATCCTGTCCAACGATTTCCTGGCGCTGCAACTGGTCAGCGCCGCAGCGGCCACCTGCGCCAGCGACACGGTCGAAGTCACCGCCAACCTGACAGCGGAACACAAGAACCTGCAAGTTGCGGCCCTGTCCACCAACCCGGCGACCTATACCGTGGCGGTGGTGGCCAATGGGTCACTGGTGCCGCTGCTGAACGAAGGCCTTGTGCGCCCGCTGGACGATCTGGTGGCGATGTACGGCCAGCAACTTCAGCCCAATCAGTTGATCAAGGTCGATGGCAAGATCGTGGCCATCGCGTTCATGGCGAATGCGCAGCACCTGATGTACCGCAAGTCGATCCTGGAAGCCGCCGGTATTGCCCCGCCGAAGACCTATGAAGACATGGTCGCTGCTGCGATCATCCTGAAGGAAAAGGGCGAGGTTGCCAGCCCTCTGGTCGCGAACTTCAAGCCCGGCTGGGACCTCGCGCAGGAATTCGTCAACATGTACATGGGCTTTGGCGGTGAGCTGTTCGAGCCCGGCACAGCCAACGCGGCGATCAACGGCGAGGCTGGGCTGAAGGCGCTTGCGATGATGAAGGCCATGGCCGACACGATGGCGCCGGAATACATGACCTTTGACACCAACGCCCTTGGCCCGGTCTGGGAAGGTGGCGGTGCTGCCATGCAGAACATGTGGGGCTCACGCGCGGGGGCGCTGATCGACCCCGCCGGTGCCGCGCCCGAGGTGGCCGCCGATACCGTGCTTGCCGGTGCCCCGACTGTTGGGGGCGGCACGATCCCGGCCACGACGCTTTGGTGGGATGGCTTCACCATCGCCACCAATGCCAGCGACGAAGACGCTGCCGCGTCGTTCCAGGCGATGATGAAGGGGATTGCCCCCGAAGTGGCCGCCGCCAACCCTGAAGCTGCGGCTTGGCTGATTGCGGGCTATGAGCCCACCCCTGCTGCCGTTGGCGTGTTCGAAACGGTTCAGGCCGGGGCCAAGCCCTATCCGATGCTGCCCTACATGGGGCTTTTGCACACGGCGCTGGGCGACAACCTGGCCGAGTTCATGCAGGGCCAGGAATCGGCTGAACAGGCCCTTGCGGATACGATCACCGCCTACAACACCGCCGCCAAAGAGGCTGGCTTCCTGCAGTAGGCCAAACGGCCGCCCTGTGGCCCCGCTCCCGGGCCACAGGGCGGTGCCATCCACCTTCCTGCATCCTGCAACCGCCTTTCGCATCGGGATACCCCATGCCGCATCGGACCTTCTTTGCCTTCATCCTGCCGTCGCTGTTCGTGATGCTGCTGTTCATCGCGCTGCCGATCCTGTCGGTGGCCTATCAGTCGCTGTTCATCGAACATGACCAAGCGTTGATCGAGGTGGAAACCTGCGATCCGTTCAGTTGCCAGAAAGAGCTGCGCGTGGATGCCGCAGCGATGGCTGCGCTGCGGGAAGAGGCCCCGATGGGCAAATTCAACGGGCTGGGGACCTACACCAACTCAAGCCACCTTGCCTTTGATGAAGTGTCACAGATCTGGGCAAATAGCCCTTCGATCCTGGCATTTTTGTCCAGCCTGACAAACCTGCCGTTCTACAACGCAATGGCCTTCACGCTGGCCTACACGTTCATCGTGACGCCGCTGGTCATCATCACCGGGTTTTTCATCGCGCTGGGCGTCAATGCGGTGCCTACCTTGATCAAGGGGCCGGTGATCTTCTTTTCGCTCTTGCCGATGATCGTGACCCCGCTGATCGGGTCGCTGGTGCTGTTCTGGATGATCGACAGCAAGGGCATCCTGGGCGCGACGCTGCAATGGGTCTTCAGTGATCCCCAACTGACGTTGAAAGCCTCACCGACCCTGACTTGGACAGTGTTGATGGTCTACGGCGTCTGGCACTCTGCACCGTTCAGTTTCATCGTCTACTACGCCGGTCTGCAGGGGGTGCCGAAAGACACGCTGGAATCTGCGATGATCGATGGGGCCACCCGGTGGGAACGGGTGCGCTATGTCGTCATCCCGCATCTGATCCCGCTGACCACCTTCATCGCGCTGATGCAGCTGATGGACAATTTCCGGGTGCTCGAGCCGATCGTCGGCTTTTCGGCCGAGGCCAACGCCTCATCGCTCAGCTACCTGATCTACAATGATCTTCGCATTGCCGAGACACCGCTATTCGGCTCGGCCGCTGCCACGTCAATGCTGACCATCATCGGGGTGGTGATCCTGCTGACGCCGGTGCTGATCCGCACCTGGCGCGATTTCAACCGCAAGACACATTAGAGGGCAGCCGATGACCAACCGCGCCGAACGTCAGCCCTTGCCATTGATGGTGCTTTGCATGGGTTTCGTCTTGATCTGGGTGATCACGGCGGCATTTCCGTTCCTTTGGACCTTCTGGGGATCGTTCAAGGTCGAAGCGGATTTCTTCTCCTATTCCAACTGGATGAACGCCATCACCGGGCCGCGCACTTTGCAGCAGACCGGGGCAACGTGGACCGGGAACGGCTATGAAGGCGCGTGGATCGAACAGAAGTTCTGGGTCGCCGTCATCAACACGGCGATTGTGACGGTGTCGGTCGTGGTCATCTCGCTGACCATCGGCACGTTGGGGGGCTATGCCCTGGCGCGATCGGGGTTCCGGTACACGTTCTGGATCCTGATCGCCGCGCTGGTGTTCCGCGCCATGCCCCATGTCACACTGGTGTCGGGATACCTGCTGCCGTTCTTCCAGTTGAACATCTGGGGCTATCTGCCCACGTCGATCCTTGTGCTGGTGGCGATCAACCAGCCCTTCACCTTGTGGATGCTGCATTCCTTCTTCCTGTCGATCCCGAAGGATCTCGACGAATCCGCGATGGTTGATGGCTGCACCCGGTTTCAGGCCTTTCGGCTGGTGATTATCCCGGTGATGTGGCCGGGCGTCGTCACTACCGCGCTGTTCAGTTTCCTCTTGGCCTATAACGACTTCACCGTGACCTCGATGCTGCTGACCCAGGAAAACCAGACCATGGTGCCGAAGATTGCCAGTTTCCTTGGCACGGTGCAGGCGGAGAACAAGGTGATGTATGCGGTCGCCGCCGTGGTGTCGGCGATGGGGCCGCTGTTCGTGCTGGTGCTGTTCTTTCAACGTCAGATTGTCAGCGGCCTGACCGCCGGCGCGGTAAAGGGGTAGGGCATGGCACAATTGCGTCTTGTCAACGTGACGAAGACCTACGGCGATTACGTCGGGGTCAAGGGCTTCAACCTTGATATCAAGGATCAGGAGTTTCTGGTCCTGCTGGGCCCGTCAGGCTGCGGGAAATCCACCACCATGCGCATGATCGCCGGGCTGGAGGATGTCACCTCGGGCGAGATCTGGCTGGGCGACCGGATGGTGAACAACCTTGAGCCGAAGGATCGGGACATCTCGATGGTGTTCCAATCCTACGGGCTTTACCCGAACATGACGGTCTACGAAAACATCCGCTTTCCGCTGAAGGTGCGGCGGGTGCCCGCCGCCCAGCAGCATGACATGGTGATGCGCGCAGCACAGATGGTCGAGCTGACCGATTTTCTGGACCGTCGCCCCGCAGCCCTGTCTGGCGGGCAGCGCCAACGTGTCGCGTTGGGCCGGGCCATCGTGCGCAAGCCCACGGTCTTCCTGATGGACGAACCCCTGTCGAACCTTGACGCCAAGTTGCGCGTGTCGACGCGGGCCCAGATCAAGAACCTGCAGAACACGCTGAAGACCACCACCGTCTATGTCACCCATGACCAAATCGAGGCGATGACCCTTGCTGATCGGGTGGTGGTGATGAACAAGGGCGAAATCCAGCAGGTCGGCACCCCGACCGACATCTACGATCAGCCCGCCAACACCTTTGTCGCGGGGTTCATCGGCAGCCCGGCGATGAACCTGATCGAAGGCACCCTTGCGGGCGGCGTCTTCACGGCCGAAGGCTTCCGGGTCGAAGGTCTGCCGGGCAACCATTCCGGCAAGGTCACGCTTGGCTTTCGCGCCGAGGATGCCAGCATCACCCCGACCGGGGGCCAGATTGCCGCCCCGATCTATTCCATCGAGCTTCTGGGCGAAGCGTCGATGATCAGCTATCGCATTGGCGGGGCGCTGGTGTCGGTCAAGGCCGCGAAGGACTATCGCGCGGCAATCGGTGAAATTGTCGAATCCTCTGTTCCGGCCCGGATCTGCCACCTCTTCGACACCGCAACCGGCTTGCGTCTGGGGGCAGCATGACGCCACAGGAACAGGCCGAAGCCTCGCGCCGGGTCATCACCCGGATGGAGGCCGCCCTTGCCGCGAACTCCAACGACATGGCCGCCCATTTCCACGAAGATTTCCGTTGGATGGGCAATACCGGTTGCGGCACCAAACAGGGGCTGGATGCCTTTCGCGCCAACTGGCAACTGCCGTTGCGCGCGGCTTTCACGGATCGAACCTATGTGACCGAACGCTTCATCGCCGAAGGGGACTGGGTGTCCTGCTTTGGCCATATCGAAGGCACCCACTCCGGCCCGTTCATGGGCATCGCCCCGACCGGAAAGCGCGTCATCATCCCCTACATGGATTTCTGGCGCATCGAGGAGGGGCGGATCAAGGACAACTGGGTGTCCGTCGATTTCCCGCATGTGCTGGCGCAACTCGGGCGCGATGTTTTCGATGGCATGGGCTGGGAAGCCTATGACCGGGGCGAACAGGTTCCGCCCAGACCATAAGACAGAAGTCAGGCGGGGGTCTCCCCGCCACGCCCGTCTACGAGGGCAAGGAGGACACCATGACGATCACCTACCTGAAACGCGGCAAATCCGAAGCGGACCGCGCCGAGGATGATGCGAAGGTCCGCGAAACGGTTGAAGCCACGCTGCGTGACATCGCAGACCGTGGGGACGCCGCTGTCCGCGACCTGAGCCAGAAGTTCGACGGCTATGCCCGCCCGTCCTTCCTGCTGACGGCCTCGGAAATCGAAGCGGCGATGTCACGGGTGTCGACCCGCGATATGGAGGATATCCGTTTCGCCCAGACCCAGATCCGCCGTTTTGCCGAAGCGCAGCGGGCCAGCATGACGGATATCGAGGTTGAAACTCTGCCGGGTGTCTTTCTGGGGCATCGCAACATTCCGGTGCAATCGGTTGGCTGTTATGTGCCCGGCGGCAAGTTTCCCATGGTTGCCAGCGCCCATATGTCGGTGCTGACCGCGCAGGTTGCCGGCGTGCCGCGCATCGTCGCGGCGGCCCCGCCCGTCAAGGGGGAACCGCATCCCGCCATCGTCGCCGCCATGCAACTTGGCGGCGCGCACGAGATTTATGTTCTGGGGGGCATGCAGGCGGTCGGGGCGATGGCCTTGGGGACCGAGACCCTGAAGCCCGTGGATATGCTGGTAGGACCCGGCAATGCCTATGTTGCCGAGGCGAAGCGGCAGCTTTACGGGCGCGTCGGGATCGACCTTTTCGCCGGTCCGACGGAGACCATGGTCATCGCGGATGACACCGTGGATGCAGAACTGTGCGCGACAGACCTGCTGGGGCAGGCCGAACATGGCTACAACTCGCCCGCGGTGCTTCTGACCACCTCAAGAAAGCTGGCCGAGGCGACGCTGCTGGAAGTCGACAGGCTTTTGACCATCCTGCCCACTGCCGCCACCGCGTCTGTGTCCTGGCGTGACTATGGCGAAGTCATTGTCTGTGACACTCATGACGAGATGCTGGCTGTTGCCAACGACATTGCAAGTGAACATGTTCAAGTCATGACTGACCGTGATGACTGGTATCTGGAAAACATGCACAGCTATGGCGCGCTGTTCCTTGGCCCCCGCACGAATGTGGCGAATGGCGACAAGGTCATTGGCACCAACCACACGCTGCCGACCAAGAAGGCAGGGCGCTACACGGGCGGGCTTTGGGTGGGCAAATTCCTGAAGACCCACAGCTATCAACGGATCACCACGGATGCTGCGGCTGCGATGATCGGCGAATACGGATCGCGGCTTTGTCTGCTGGAAGGCTTTGTCGGCCACGCCGAACAATGCAACATCCGCGTGCGTCGCTATGGCGGGCGTAACGTGGGCTATGGAACGGCGGCGGAATGACCCTGCCGCGCACCCCCAGCTTCCGTCTGGACGGTCGCCGCGCTCTGGTCGCGGGGGCGTCGTCCGGCATCGGTCTGGCGGCTGCCGTTGCCTTGGCGGAACAGGGCGCGCATGTGGTGCTGGCGGCGCGGGGTGCTGACGCGCTGGCCGAAGTTGTGGGCGAGATGCGGGCTGAAGGCTTCAGCGCCGAGGCCCTTGCCCTTGACATCACCGACCTTGAGGCCACGGCGACAGCAGTCGCAGCCCATGGTCCGTTTGACGTCCTGGTGAACTCGGCCGGATTGGCCCGTCACGCCCCCGCCACCGAAACGACGGCGGCGGATTATGACGCGGCCTTCAACCTGAATACCCGCGCCGCCTACTTTCTGGCGCAGGCCGTCGCGCGGGGCCTGATCGCCGGGAACAGGCCGGGCTCCATCATCACCATTTCCAGCCAGATGGGGCATGTGGGCGGCATTGACCGGGCGGTCTATGCTGCCACCAAGCACGCGGTCGAGGGCATGACCAAAGCCATGGCTATCGAATGGGGGCCGCACGGCATTCGCGTCAACACGCTGTGCCCGACCTTCATCCGCACCCCGCTTGCGGAACAGACCCTGAAAAACCCCGAACGTGCGGCGTGGATCCTGTCCAAGATCAAGCTTGGCCGTGTCGGAGAGGTAACCGACATCATGGGGGCGGTGGCGTTTCTTGCAAGCGACGCGGCGGCGCTTGTGACCGGGACGGCGTTGATGGTGGATGGGGGTTGGACAGCAGACTGATGGCGAATGACAAGGTCACATCAATGGAGGTTGCTCGACGCGCCGGTGTCAGCCAGTCAGCCGTCAGCCGGGTGTTCACGCCGGGCGGATCGGCCTCGAAAGCCACGGTGGAAAAGGTGCGCGCGGCGGCCGAGGAGCTTGGCTATCGTCCAAATGTCCTTGCGCGCAGCCTGATCACCGGGCGCACCCGGATGATCGGGCTGGTGGTCGCCTATCTTGAAAACCAGTTCTACCCGGTGGTGCTTGAACTGCTGTCCCGTGCGCTGCAGGACAAGGGCTATCACATCCTTGTCTTCATGGCAGAAAACAGCACCGAAAAAGTGGCGCAGGTGATGGAAGAACTGCTGGATTATCAGGTCGATGGCATCATCACCGCAAGCGTCGCGATGACCAACGATCTGACCGCACGCTGCACGGCGGTGGGCATCCCGGTGGTCATGTTCAACCGTGGTCAGGACGATGCTCGGCTGTCCGAGGTGACGTCGGACAACATCGCAGGCGGCCGGCGCGCGACGGAATTCCTGATCGCCGGCGGTCACCGGCGGATTGCGCATGTCATGGGCTGGCAGGGGGCCTCGACCGGGCGTGACCGCGCCACGGGGTTTCGCCTTGCCATGGAAGCCGCAGGACTTGAACCCGTCGCGATGATCGACGGGATGTATTCGCGCGAAACGGCGGCCCAGGTGGCGCGGGATCTCTGCGCGGGCTCTGACCGGCCTGACGCGATCTTTGTCGGCAACGACCACATGGCCTTTGCCGTCATGGATGCCCTGCGCTTTGATCTGGGCCTTTCGGTGCCGGACGACGTGTCGATCGTGGGATATGATGATGTCCCTCTCGCGGCTTGGCCGGCCTATGACCTGACCACGATCCGCCAGCCGGTCAACCGCATGGTCGAGGCGACGGTTCATGCCCTGCTGGACCAGATCGAAAATCCCGACACCGCCCCCAGCAAGGTCCGGATTGACGGTCCGCTGATCGTCCGCGCCTCTGCCCGCAAACCGGAGTGATCCCATGCAAGGCTTTGATGCCAAGTTCCGTGACTTTCCCGATTACATCATCGGGATCACCAAGGAGATCTGGGAAGATCGCGGGCTGCATACGCTGCACCGCTATTACAGCCCGGACATCGTGGTACGATCCCCGTCTTCAGTCGTTGTGGGCAACGGATCGGTCATTGCCGCGACGATGGCCACCTTGGCCGAGTTTCCGGACCGTACCCTTCTGGGCGAGGATGTGATCTGGTCGGGCACGCCGGAAGATGGGATGCTGTCGTCGCATCGGCTGCTTTCGACGGCAACCCATCTGGGTGATGGCGCCTATGGCAAGGCGACCGGGCGAAAGCTGACCTACCGGATCATCGCCGACTGCCATGCGATTGCCAACCAGATCAATGACGAATGGCTGATCCGCGACCAGGGGGCAATCGTTCGCCAGATGGGGCTGGACCCGGAAACCTTTGCGCGCGATCAGATCGCGCGCGAAGGCGAGCCCGAGGCCTGTGTCCGCCCGCTCACGCCCGAGACGGATCGTCCCGGCCCCTACAAAGGCAGGGGCAATACCAATGAGTGGGGCGAGACCCACGCCGATATCCTGCGTCGCATCATGGCGGCAGATTTTTCGGTCATCCCGCAGGCCTATGATCGGGCCGCGCAGCTTGAGTATCCGGGCGGTGTGACCGGCCACAGCCACGCCGCCGCCGACCGGTTCTGGATGACGCTCCGCGCGGCCTTTCCGGATGCCGTGTTCACAATCGACCATCAGATCGGCCGCGACGATCCAAAGATGCCGCCCCGCAGTGCCGTCCGGTGGAGCCTGCATGGCAAACACGCAGGACCCGGCGCGTTTGGTGCACCGTCGGGGGCCGAAGTCTACATCCTTGGCATCAGCCACGCCGAGTTCGGACCTTGGGGCCTGCGGCGGGAGTATACGCTTTATGACGAGACGGCGGTCTGGAAGCAGATCCTGCTGCACAAGGGTGCTGCCTAGCGGGGGCACTGACTGACGACAGCGCCCCCGCTGCACGGCCTTAGCGCGCTTGCAGCCGATCCAGCCGCAGCTGTGCGGCACGGCGATGGCCCTCCAGCCCCTCGCTGGCACTTTGCCGGGCGGCCGGCGGTCCCACTGCGGCGACACCGCGTTCGTCCAGCCACTGATGCGTGGCGATCTTCACATAGGCGCCGACCCAGAGCCCGCCCGTATAGCGGCCCGCCGCCATGGTCGGCAGCGTATGGTTGGTGCCCGAGCATTTGTCCGAATAGACCACACTCGCCAGTTCCCCGATGAACAGCGAGCCATAGTTGCGCAGCCGTTTTGCTGTCGCATGCGGGTCAGCGGTATGAACCTGCAGATGTTCGGCGGCGATGAAATCGGAATAGGCGATCATTGCGGCTTCATCCGCGGCAATGGCGATCTCACCCATGTCGCGCCACGCGGGGCCTGCGACATGCGCGGTGGACAAGGTGGCCATCTGCGCCTCGACTTGTGCCATAACGGCCTCGGCTAGGGCTGCATCCGTAGTGATCAGCCCTACCCGGGTGCGCACGTCGTGTTCGGCCTGCGCCAGCATGTCCGTCGCCAGCATCTCGGCGTCACCCGTGTGGTCGGCCAGTGTGTAGATCTCGGACGGGCCGGCAAGCTGGTCGATGCCAACCGGGCCGAACACCTGCCGTTTCGCCTCGTTCACAAAGGCATTGCCGGGGCCGACGATCTTGGCCACTGCGGGGACCGTCTTGGTTCCGTAGGCCATGGCACCGATGGCCTGTGCACCGCCGATCCGGAAGATCCGGTCAGCGCCGGACAGATGGCAGCCGGCGATCATCGCGCGGTGGGCGTTGGGCGGCAGGCAGGCAATCACCTCGTCGACACCGGCGACCTTGGCCGGGACGATGGTCATGATCGGCGCGGACAGCAGCGGAAACCGCCCGCCCGGCACATAGCACCCCACCCGTTCGATGGGAATCACCCGATGGCCCATGAACACACCGGGGCGGATTTCCACATCCAGCGGCAGGATGGTTGCCAGCTGCGCCTGCGCAAAAGCCCGGACGTTGGAGATGGCAAATTCGGTATCCGCGCGGGTTTGCGGGTCAAGCTCGGCCACTGCTGCCAGCCGGTCGGCCATCGGCACTTCAAAGGCGTCCAACTCCGCCTTGTCGAACTGCGCCGAATAGCGCCGGACGGCCTCATCGCCTTCACTGCGAACCGCGGCAAGGACCTGCGTCACCGTATCCGCGATCTGTGCCGTATCGGCGCCGGTTTCGCGGTTGGGGGACTTGAGCCAGTGAATGCCGGGGAATGAGAATTCTGTCATTTTCGTAGGCTCCTGAAAGGTTTCGACCGGATTGGCACTGGGCCGGATTTCGTCAAGAAGGGTAGGTGTGGCAGGTCTGGGATCAGTATCCCTTCACCACCTCAGCCGATGTGTTGCGGACCGTCGCCAGTTGCACCGCGATTGCCGTGGTGAACAGCCGCGCATCCGTCAGAAGCGATGCAAAGTGAAAGCCCTGCCCGAATGCCCGATGAATCATCGCGGGTGATCCGCAGTGAATCCCCGCCAGCCGCTCGGCCTTGCGGGCGCGGGCGCCAATGGTGGCAATCGCATCCAGCACCTCGGGCGCGGTCGGGTCCAGCGTCGGCTCATACCCCAGCGACAGCCCAAGGTCAGAGGGGCCGACATAGACGCCATCAATCCCGTCAACCGCCAGAATGGCATCAAGGTTCTGCATCGCCTCGCGTGTTTCAATCATGGCAAGGACCAGCACAGAGCTGTTTGCCGCTTTTGCATAGCCAGCCCCATGTACCATATTGGCCCGGGTCGGCCCGAACGACCGGCCGCCAAGCGGGGCGTAGCGGGCGGCCTGAACCAGATTGCGGGCGTCTTCGGCCGTGTTGATCATCGGGCAGATCAGCCCGGCAAACCCCGCATCAAGGCATTTCATGATGATGCCGGGTTCGTTCCACGGCACGCGGACCAGAACCGGGGCGGGCAGGCCCTGCAGCACCTGCACCATGGTCAGGGCCATTTGATAGTCGATCAGCCCGTGCTGCAGATCGACGGTCATCAGGTCAAACCCTTGCCGTCCCATGATCTCGGCCGTGATCGTGGACGGGATGGCGCACCAGCCGTTCACGGCAGTACCGCCAGTGGCAAAATGCGTCTTCAGATCGGTGATCGGCATGGAAGAATTCCTTCAATGGGCAAGGGCAAGCCAATCCCGCAGGGCGGCGGTGGTTTCGGACGGGCGTTCCAGTGGCGGCAGATGGCCAGCGCCTGCGACGATGCACAGGCGCGATTGCGGCATCAAGGCGTTCATCAGGTCATGCCGTTCGCGGGGGCAAAGCCGGTCGTCCGCGCCCATAAGCACAAGGGCCGGCCCCCTAAAGCCGGCAAGGGTGTGCTGCTGGTCGGCCCTGTCGCGCAAGGCGCGGGACTGGCGGGCAAACACCTCCGGCCCAAGTGACAGCGCCATGTCCATGCACAGATCAAGGATGGCAGGCTGGTCTGGCCCTGCCGCAAGATAGTTCGGCTTCATTTCGTCCCGCATGACCCCGGCAAGATCGCCCGACAGCGCCCGGGCAATCTGGGGCGCGCGCCGAGCCTGAGCATCGGGCGTTTCGGCGCGGGGATTGGTGTCCAGCAGCGCCAGACGCTCGACCCGGCCGGGGGACTGTCGCAGCACCTCCATCGCCAGAATGCCGCCTAGCGAAAGCCCGGCGAGGGCAAAGCGCGGCGGTGCCGACTGCAGCAGGTCCGCCGCCAGCGCTGCCATGCTATCCGCCCCGATGGGCAAGTGGTGATGGACCGGCACGCCAAGGTCGGCCTCAACGCCGCCCCACAGCCGTGCATCGCACATCATGCCTGGAATAAGCACAAGCGGTGTCATCCCACTTTTCGCGCGCCTTCCTTGAGCGTGGCAAGTTTCGCCCAGGCAATCTCGGGGTCCACCGCGCCAAAGCCGGCAAAGGTGCCAAAGCCGCAGTCAGATCCGGCAATCACCCGCTCGGTGCCAAGAATACTGGTAAACCGTTCCAGCCGCTGCGCCACCAGATCAGGATGTTCGACAAAGTTGGTCGTGGTGTCCACCGCGCCGGGGATCAGCACCTTGTCGTCGGGGATTTCGGACGCGCGGTCGCGAAACACGGTCCATTCATGGCCATGCCGGGGGTTGGCGGTTTCAAACAGGATGTAGCGGGCCGGAACCGTCATCAGCAAGGGAAAGACCTTGGCCATGTCGATGTCGCAGACATGCGGACCTTCGTAGTTGCCCCAGCAGATATGCAACCGGATCCGGTCCTGCGGCAGCCCCTGCAAGGCATGGCGCATCGCCTCGACATGGGTGGCGGCAACGGCCAGAAATTCGGCATCCGTCAGCTGTGTGAACAGCATATGCCGCGAGAGCGCCAGATCGGGGCAATCAAGTTGCAGGTCCAGCCCTGCGTCCAGGATGGTGCGGTATTCCTCGTGCATCGCATCGGCAAGGGCGAAGAGATACTCCTCCCGGGTTGCATAGTGGGCGTTCTGCAGGAACAGGCTGATCACGCCGGGCGAGGCGGCATTCATGAACCCCCGGTCCACCCCATGTGCCGCCATCGCAGCCTTGAGATTGGCGATGTCCTTGCCAAGTTCGCCCTGACCTTTCGAGGCGACGGGTCCCACACATTGCGGGCGGGCATATTTCGGGGTGCCACCCTCTTTGGCCAGACGATCAAGGAAGGTGGGGAACAGTTTCAGGTCGGCGGGGGCATTGCGCGGGCTGTCGCCGCCAAAGCCCGTGTAGCGGTCTTTGACATAGGTCGCGTAGCTGATCTTCGACGCCTCGCCATCCGACACGATGTCGATGCCCGCCTCCTTCTGGCGACGGACGTTTTCCATTACCGCCGCCGCCATGCAGGCGTCAAAGGCGGCGGCGTCGACGGGTTCGCCGCGTTCGCGGGCAAACAGGAAATCCACCACGTCCTGCGGGCGCGGAAGGGATCCGACATGGGTGGCAAGCAGCGGCATCGCAGTCCCCCTTAAAGCAGACGGCCGGTCAGGCCAGCCGGATCATCCGTTGCAACGACGCGGTAAAGGCTCGCTTCGCCTGACATCGACGGGGCCAGCGAATGTTCCAGCCCCGGAGGAATGGCTGCAGTGTCGCCCGGGTTCAGGGACGTTGTCCCCCCGCTCCACGTCAGGCGCCAGTGTCCGCGCATCGGCATCAGAACCTCATGCTTTGCCAATGTGTAAGGCGTGTCCGGGATCGAGTTGCGTGACAGGAAGTCCACCTCGAACCCCGGTCGGTCGCGCAACTTGCCATTGGCCCCGATCACCTTGGCCGGCTGACGGTCCGACAGGGCCATCAAGTCCCAATACCGGGCCACGCAGTGCGGGATCACATCTGCCGTTGTCGGTTCGGGGAAGGCCTTCAGTTCCTCATCGGTCAGAAGCGGCATCGGTGGCACACCTTCGGGCGGCGTCTGGCCCTTCTTGCCGTCGTAAAGTTTGCCGTTCTTGCCCAGCACCAGCCCATAATCCTTGGCGTCGGTGATGACTTGCGGCGCCCAGATAACCCCACCCCCGGCATCGTCGCCGCCAAGGATCGCCATGATCATCCCGTAGTCGGTTCCCACATTCTCGAAGGCGCGGAAGATGCCGGTGGGGATGTTGAAGATGTCGCCCTCTTCGGCGATGAACTCGCCCGCAGTGCCCCAGCGGCCCCAGAAGAACCGCCAGCGCCCTTTCAGCACGAAAAACACCTCGGCTGTGCGGTGGCTGTGCAACGAGTTGCGACAGCCGGGCGGCTGCCCCGCTGCCCCGATGTTGAAGCCGGGGGTGTCCACGATATGCACATGCTGGTCCGGGCTTTCCGAAACGCCTCCGCCGATGATCGTGAAGTTCTCTTTCTGGTTCGACCCCGGCGTATGGGCATCAATGAAGGCGGTCTTGCAGGGGCGCAGGTCGCCATAGCGAACGATGCGGCTTTCCATTTCTGCAGGGGTCATGGGTCACCTTTCGACGGGGGGAGTCAGCCCGTTGCCGGGTTGATCGGCTCAGTATTGAATACGTTTGCAAAGCATCTAGACCTCTCGGTAATCGAAATGCAAGGGCCTTGTCGGTCGGAATTGGTGTAGCCGTGACGCAAAGGTAATCGCGTTCCCCATATCAGGCAGGGCCAGTCGACGGATGGACAGCATCCGTATGCAAACATGTCAGGTAGATCGCCGATGCCTAAACCAACGGCTGCAGCGTCGAGTGGTCCGTGCCTTGCTCGAACGCATGACCCGCGGCGCAGATCAGATCTTCATCGCCCACACGGCCGATGATCTGCATCCCCAATGGCAGCCCATCGTCAAAGCCGACCGGCAGCGACAGGGCTGGCTGGCCGGTCACGTTGAACGGTATAGTCCGCATCGGGGTCCACACTGCCGTTTCCCCGTCGAAGGCCGCGAAAGGTAGGGCTGGGGTCAATGTGGTTGGCGCGATCAGCAGATCCACCCCATCCATCGCCTGCGCCATTGCCGTTGCAAGCCGCCCCTGCGCGACCCGCGCGCGTGCCAAATCCTTGGCGTCGATTGCCGCCCCGAAGGCAAGGCTTTGCAACACCGGGCTGCCGTATTGTGCCGCATGCCCTCGCATCAGAACCCGATGCTGCTCCAGCGCCTCGGCGTGCAAGATTACCGATCCGGCAGCTTCGAACACCCCATAGCTGGGCAGGGTTACAAGTTCGATACTTGCCCCCAGCAAGGAAAGTTGTGCCGCCGCAGCGTCCATCGCGGCAACCAGCGCCGGACTGGCCTGAGGATCATCAGCGAACCAGTCCCGGGCGAAACCGACCCGCAATCCCGCAAGCCCGCGTGACAGCAAGGATGCAGCGGGCCGCCATTCTTCCATGGCTTCGGTCATCGCATCCAGCGCCAGCGCCGCTTCGGCCACGGTCGCGGCCAAAGGGCCGACATGATCCAGGGATGGGGACAGCGGAAACGCGCCATCGCGCGACACCCGGCCATAGCTGGGCTTCAACCCGACACAGCCACAATAGGCCGCAGGCGCGCGGATCGACCCACCGGTATCTGTGCCAATCGCCATCCGGATCATCCCACCCGCAACTGCCGCTGCTGATCCCGAAGACGACCCACCAGTGATATGGTCCGTGTTCCATGGATTGCGCGCGGGTGGATCGGCGAGCGCAAGGTCCGGGCCAACCATCGCAAACTCATATGTGGCCAGTTTGCCGATCAGAACGGCACCCTGGGCGCGCAACCGCGCAACGGCATCGGCGTCGGCATCAGCCACCCGCCCGGCCAGCACGCGTGATCCGGAGGTGGCTGGCTGGCCGGCGCAGTCGATCAGGTCCTTGACGGCCACCGGGATCCCGCAGAACAGCCCGACGTCTTGACCCGATGCCAACATCGCATCGGCGCGGTCGGCTTGCTCCAGCGCGTCACTGGCCAGATGGGTGAACGCATGCAGTTTCGGATTGCGCACGGCGATGCGGGAAAGCACCGCCTCGGTCAGGGCGCGCGAGGTAAGCGTTCCGGCCCGCAACGCCATAGCGGCCTCGGGGATGGAAAGATCTGCCGGGTCCTTCAATTTTCCGGGCCGGATATCTGGGCAAGATACGCGTCCACCCGCGTCATTTCTGCCCGCAGGCGCTGTGCGCCAATCCAGGCGGCCGCAAAAGCGCGGCTATCCAGCACAAGGCCAAGGGCGGCCAGTCGGGCCTTGAAATCGGCCTCGGTCAGAAGCGGTGGCATCACACATCTCCAGTTGAACCTGTCGTCACCGTACCAACGACCAAGGGGAGAGAGAAGACGGATGACTTGTCTAGCAAGAAAGCGCCACCTGCCGGGTGCGACGGTCGGTTTCCGCTACAGGATCTGGGGCGAATGGTGGTAGACTATGATCTCCGGAACGTGGAACCCGGCCGATTGGCAACGGACCATCCGGATACTGGGCCGTGACTTGCTCACGACGCTTGCGACCCGCGCGGCTGCCGGGGTTTTGGGCAATTGCCTGCGCGTCACTTTGATACTTGTGGATGTCCTTTGTCGACTGCTCGCGCGGAACCGAGCGGCTTGCTTCTGCGTTCGTCTTCCGCAGGCAAAGACGTGACTCGGATACTGCCATACCCGAAAGGATTTCACGATGGACTGGGACCAGATCGAAAGCAAATGGGCCGCGATGACTCGCCGGGTACGGGCGGATCTGTCGCCTGACCTGTCTGCCCCCAAAGCAACGCGGCTTCGAGGTCCGGCGCGGGCAGAGATGCATCCGGCCGCACTTGCAGATGTACCTTCCGGGCTGCCCATTGATACGGACCGGAAACTGTCGACAGAGTGAAAGTTTGGAGTCAACTGACCGCCAAGCCGTTTGAATGGCCTTGGGCAAATCGCGCCGGATCGGCCGATCTGTGGTCAGACACGCAGCCGATCCGGGCGGACCTGTTTGGTGCCGAGCGGTTGGAGCATCATGCACGGTCCTTGGCCGCCGCGAATTCTGCGCTGGCAGTCAAACCGCTTGCCGTTCGCAGTCTAAGCAGGCGCGTAAAGGAAAACGCGGATTTCCTTTTGCGGGCCTACCGGATCTGCGCGCGGGGCGCGCAATCTGATCAGACCATGTCGCCGGCAGCCGAATGGCTGTTGGACAACTTTCATCTTGTCGAACAGCAGACTCGCCAGATTCGCGACGATCTGCCGCCCAGCTATTATCGTCACCTAACAAAACTCGCGGAAGGTCCCTTTGCGGGGTATCCGCGCGTCCTCAGCCTTGCCTGGGCTTACGTAGCCCACACGGACAGTCTGGTTTCCGGGTCTGTCCTTGCAAGGTATGTCCGCGCATATCAGCAGGTCCAACCGCTGGCGATTGGCGAAATCTGGGCTGTCGCGATCACGTTGCGCATTGTGCTGATCGAAAACATGCGCCGCTTGTCACAGCAGATCGTGGATGGGCACGCATTGCGCCAGCAGGCGGATGCCATCGTCGACGCTGTTCTGGCCGTACGTGGGGCAGAAGGCCAGTCGCAGCTTTCGGTCATGCAAAAGCTTGTGGCGCCCTTCGAAGATGCACCGCTGCCCGAAACGGTCGCAGCACAGATCGCCAAGCGTCTGCGGGGCTACGATCCGCTCCAGACGCCGCTTTCCGGATGGTTGGAAGACCGGCTTTTTCGGCAGGGCATGACGGTTGACGATGTGGTGACCGCCACACAGACCCGGCTGGGCGCGTCTAACGTCACCATGCGAAACATCGTGACGTCCATGCGGCTGGTGTCCGAAATGGACTGGGCCGAATTCTTTGAAGAGGTCAGCCTTGTCGATGCGCAGCTGCAGCGTAGCGCGACCTATCCGTCGATGGATTTCGCAACCCGGAACCGGTACCGGACCGAAATCGAGGTCCTTGCGCGGGGCAGTGACCTGACGGAAGGCGCTGTGACCGAGGCCTGCCTTGCTTTGGCAGACGGTGCCGATGCGGACCACGCCCGTGACCCGGGTCACTGGCTTCTTGGCGACGGGCGCCCGGCGCTTGAGGCGGCAGTCAGCTTTCAACCACCCCTTCGAATGGCGACGATCCGAAGGTTCGGCCGCAGTGGTTTCCCGGGGTATCTGACGGCCATTGCCGGAGTCACGCTGGCGATCCTTGCGCTTGCCGTGGCGTTGATGGCGACCGCTGGTGCAGGTGCTGTGCCACTGATCCTGCTTGGCCTGATCGGGCTTCCCGTCGCGCTGGATCTGGCCGGGGCAATCGTGAATACCGGGGTCACGCGGACGGTTGTTCCACATCCTTTGCCCGGGCTGGACCTGACCAAAGGCGTCCCGGAGCACCTTCGTACAATCGTCGTTGTCCCGGTGCTGCTGCACGACCTGCAAGAGATCGAAACCCTTGTCGAACGGCTGGAGGTTCATCACCTGTCCAGTACCGGCGGGGCGGTGCATTTTGCGCTTCTGTCCGATACGGCGGATTCCGCGACCGAAACCGATCTGGACGAAGCGACGCTTGTCGCCACGACCACAAAGGCCATTGCCCGGCTGAACGCTACCTATCCGTCCGAAACGGGCGACCGCTTTTACTTTCTTCACCGTCGCCGCCTCTGGAACCCGACCGAGGGTGTCTGGATGGGGTGGGAACGCAAGCGTGGCAAACTGGCCGAACTCAACCGGCTTTTGCGGGGGGCGGTCGATACCAGTTTCTCGGTCATCAGTGGTCCACTGCCTGCAGATGTCCGCTATGTCATCACGCTGGACGCCGATACCCGCCTGCTCCGCGGAACGGTGGCGCAGATGGTGGGCAAGATTGCCCACCCCCTGAACCGCGCGCGCCTGAACAGCGACAGCAACCGTGTGGTCGGCGGCTACGGGATCCTGCAACCGCGAGTCAGTCCGACATTGCCAGCCGGGCAGGACGGGTCAATCTACCAAAAGCTCTTCTCAAGCCCCGGCGGAATCGAGCCTTATGCCGCGGCTGTGTCCGATGTGTATCAGGACCTGTTCAACGAGGGTTCATTCACCGGCAAGGGTATCTACGACATCGACGCGTTCGAGGCGGCCCTGGCTGGCCGTGTTCCAGAAAACACCATGCTCAGCCACGATCTGTTCGAGGGCATCTTTGCACGGGCCGGGCTGGCGTCCGACATCGAGGTGGTCGAGGATTACCCGCCCCGCTACGATGTGGATATTCGGCGGCAGCATCGCTGGACGCGCGGTGACTGGCAGCTTCTGCCTTGGGTCTTTGGCGACAAGCGCCATGATATTCCGCCCGTCGGTCGCTGGAAGATGGTCGACAATCTGCGCCGTTCCCTTCTGGCGCCGATGGCGGTTCTGGCGCTGTTTTCGGGTTGGCTGCTGCCGCCCATGATTGCCCTTCTATGGACTGTCCTGATCGTCGCCATGCTGGCGCTGCCGCGCGTCCTTTCGCTGCCCTTCGGACTGTTGCCAGCCCGGTCCGGTGTCACGCTGCAAAGCCATTTTGCAGCCTTGGGGGCGGACGCCATGACCGCCCTTGGTCAAATTGCGCTGAGTCTTGTCTTTCTGGCCGATGCGGCGGCAACCATGCTTGATGCCATCATCCGCACAGTCTGGCGCCTGAACGTGTCGCGGCGCCATCTGCTGGAATGGATGACGGCCGCCCAGGCGGGCAGGGCTGCAGCACCCACGGTTCCCGGGCAGTACCTGCGCATGTTGCCGGGCGTCTTGCTCGGGTTGGCAGTCTGCGGGGCGGCCTGGCTTCTGAACCCCGCGGTTTGGCCCCTGCCACTGGGGTTTGCCCTGATCTGGCTGGCGGCACCTGCGGTTGCGCGCTGGGTCAGCCTTCCCCGGGCCAACCGACGCAGTACCGCACTTTCAACGACCGAAGCGCAAGAGCTGCGGCTGATCGCCCGCCGCACCTGGCGCTATTTCGAGACATTCGTGACTGCGGAAGAAAACTTTCTGCCGCCCGACAACTTTCAGGAAATCCCGAAGCCCGCCATCGCGACCCGAACCTCGCCAACCAACATCGGGCTTTATCTTCTGTCCACCGTGGCCGCGCATGACATGGGCTGGATCGGCCAGCGGTCAGCTTTGGAGCGGATGAAGGACACGCTGCAAACGATGGAGAAAATGCCCCGTTTCCGTGGGCATCTCTACAACTGGCACGATACCCGCGACCTGAGGGTTCTGGACCCGGCCTATGTATCCTCGGTCGACAGCGGGAACCTTGCCGGGCACCTGATCGCTGTGGCGCAGGCCTGCCGCGACTGGGTGACGGATCCAAGGGGCGAGGATGCAGTGCGCCAAGCCGTTTGCGATACACTAGTCCTTGCCCAAAGTTCCATGGAACTGGGAACTGCGGATCCCGTTTTGGCCCGCCTGCTTGACGACATTTTGGCCCGTGCGGCCGACCCCGCCACGCCCCTTGCAGCCCTCTCCGCCGACGTAGCTCGGATGCAGGAGCAGGTCGCAGACCAATCGCCTGACCTGCGGTTCTGGATCGCGGCGCTGGGCGACACTCTGGCCGACCACCTTGTCGATGCCCCCCAACCCGCCCTGCTCGCCGAAGTAGAAGCGCTGTCGCGCCGGCTGGCCATGGAGATGGACTTCAGCTTTCTTCTGGAACCGGACAAGAAACTGCTGTCGATCGGGTTTTCTGTCGCCACCAATCGGGCTGATACCAACTGCTATGACCTTCTGGCGTCCGAGGCGCGCTTGGCCAGCCTTTTCGCCATCGCCAAGGGTGACGTGGAAACGCGGCACTGGTTCCGGCTGGGCCGCCCCGCCACACCTATCGGTGCCGGATCGGCGCTGATTTCATGGTCCGGCAGCATGTTCGAATACCTGATGCCGTCATTGGTGATGCGGGCGCCACCCGGGTCTCTGCTGGAGCAGACCACCCGGCTGATCGTTGTCCGGCAAAAGTCGTACGCGGCAGGGCTTGGCATCCCGTGGGGCATCTCGGAATCATCCTACAATGCCCGCGATCTGGAGATGACCTACCAGTATTCCAATTTTGGCGTCCCAGGCCTGGGGCTGAAACGCGGCCTGAGCGAGAATTGCGTGATTGCGCCCTATGCAACCGGCCTTGCAGCCATGGTTGACCCGGTGGGTGCTGCGCAGAACTATGCGCATCTGGCCAGACTGGGGGCCGAGGGTCGCTACGGCTTTTACGAGGCAGTGGATTTCACGCCCTCCCGCCTACAGGCCGGCAAGGACTGGGCGATTGTCCAAAGCTACATGGCGCACCATCAAGGCATGACCATCACGGCCATCGCCAACACCTTGCACAATGGCCAGCTTCGCACCCGCTTCCATGCCGAGCCGATGATCCAGGGGGTGGAGCTTTTGCTGCAGGAACGCATCCCCCGGGATGTTGCCAGCGCCCCGCCCCGCGCGACCGATGTCCCCATCGCGGCCGTGGAACACAGCGATGCCCCCGCTGTTCGCACGTTCGAAACGCCTGCCACCGAAGCCCCGACCGCGCATCTTCTGTCCAACGGCAACTATGGTGTCGTGTTGACCCCCACGGGCGAAGGCTTCAGCCGCTGGCGCGACATGGCCGTCACCCGTTGGCGTGCCGAGGCGACGCAAGCCGCCCATGGTTCTTTCGTCTTCCTGCGCGACACCGAGACAGGTGAAACCTGGTCTTCCGGCGCGCAACCCATCAGGACAAGACCCGACAAGCACCGCGCAATCTTTTGCGAGCATCATGCCGCGTTCACCCATCGGGCCTACCGTCTGACAACGACGACCGAGGTTGTGGTTTCTGCCGAGGATGATGCCGAAGCGCGTCGGATCACCTTTACCAACTCCAGTCGCCGCGCGCGCGAGATTGATCTGACGTCCTATGCGGAACTTGTTCTGGCGCAGCCTTCTTCGGACCAGGCCCATCCAGCCTTTTCCAAGATGTTTGTCGTCACGGACTACCTGCCCGAACTGGGTGTGATCATCGCCACGCGCCGCCGCCGGTCACCGGACGACCCGGAAATTTGGGCCGCCCATATCGCGGTGGTGGAAGGGGCCGAGACTGCTCCGATCCAGATTGAAACTGACAGGGCCCGGTTCATCGGGCGCGGCCGCGACGTGGCATCAGCCGCAATGCTGGACGCGCCTCTGTCCGGCACCACCGGCACTGTCCTTGATCCGATCTTCTCGATCCGTCGGCGCGTCACTGTCCCGCCCGGAGGGATTGCCCGTGTGACCTTCTGGACCATGGTCGCTGATACGCCTGCCGCGCTTCTGGATCTTGTGGATCGGCACCGCGACCCGTCTGCCTTCGCCCGGGCCGCCACGCTTGCCTGGACCCAGGCGCAGGTCCAGTTGCGCCACCTTGGGATCACTCATGCCGATGCCGCCGATTTTCAGGCTCTTGGCGGCATGGTGATGCGCAACGACCCACGTCTGCGTGCCTCGCCAGCCCAGATCGTCAACGGGGCCGCGCCACAATCGGCGCTTTGGGCCTTGGGCATCTCGGGCGACCTGCCAATCGTGCTGTTGCAGATTGAGGATGCTGCGGACATCGCTGTCCTTCATCAGGTGCTCAGCGCGCATGAATATTGGGAGATGCGCCAGCTTGCGATTGACCTTGTCATCCTGAATGACCGCTCGTCGTCCTATGTGCAGGACCTGCAGATCGCCATTGACAGTGCCGTGCGCGCCGCAGGGTCGCGTCCCCGCGCCGTCGGTATTCACTCGCCGGTCAAAGGCGCGATCCATACCCTGCGCGCCGATCTTTTGAACCCGGGCGCGCGGGCGCAGTTGATGTCTGTGGCGCGGGTCATCTTGTTGGCCAGCCGTGGCGATCTTGGCCAGCAACTGGCAGCAGTGGCGCAGCTGCCGCAGCTTGCCAGCGTCGGATCGCCCGTGCCTGCAACGGCATCGCCATCGTCAAACCCACCGCAGTTGGAGTTTTTCAACGGCATCGGCGGATTTGCCGAGGACGGGCGCGAATATGTGACGATCTTGAACGGCGGTCAAAGCACGCCCGCTCCATGGATCAACGTGATTTCAAACCCGAGTTTCGGCTTTCAGGTCTCGGCAGAGGGCAGCGGCCATGTCTGGTCCGAAAACAGCCGCGAGAACCAGATCACCCCCTGGTCGAACGATCCCGTAAGCGACCCTGCAGGCGAAGCGATCTATCTGCATGATCTTGAAACGGGTGATATCTGGACTCCGACCGCCTTGCCCATGCGCGGACCCGGCACCTACATGGCGCGGCATGGGTTCGGATACTCGACGTTCCTGCATGACAACCATGGCATTGCCGCCGAGATGGTGCAGTTCGTCCCGCTGGACGCCCCTGCCAAGATCTCGCGCCTGCGTCTGCGCAACATGGGCAAGACGGTCAGGCAGCTGTCGGTGACGGCCTATGCCGAGTGGGTGCTGGGCACGGCCCGCGGGGCGTCCGCACCCTACATCATCACCCGGTCCGATCCCGCCCTTGGGACAATCCTTGCGCAGAACACGTTCAGCACCGCCTTTCCGGGGCGTGTGGCCTTCGCGGATTTCGGACCTGACACGACCAGCCTGACCGCCGACAGGGCCGAGTTCATCGGCCTTGGTGGGTCACTCAAGGCCCCGATGGGCATCCGTACCGCACCGCTGTCCGGCAAGACCGGCCCGGCGCTTGACCCCTGTGCCGCCTTGCAGCGCCGCGTAACCTTGCGCCCGGGGGAAACGGTGGATCTGACGTTCCGCCTGGGTCAGGCCGCGTCGGATGCCGCCGCAACCGCCCTTGTCCGGCAGTTGCGAGAGGCTGACACAGAGGCGATGCTGGCCGAGGTCAAGCAGCACTGGTCCGACCTTCTGACGTCCGTTCAGATCAAGTCACCGGATCGGGCGATGGATATCATGCTGAATGGCTGGCTGATGTATCAGACCCTTGCCTGCCGCATCTGGGCGCGGGCCGGGTTCTATCAGGCCAGCGGTGCTTACGGCTTCCGCGACCAGTTGCAGGACGGGATGGCGCTGACCTTTGCGCGGCCCGAAATGACCCGATCACACCTGCTGCGGGCCGCGTCGCGCCAGTTCCCGGAAGGCGATGTGCAGCACTGGTGGCTGCCGCATTCGGGGCAAGGCGTGCGGACGCGGATCTCGGACGACCGGGTCTGGCTGGGCTATGGCGTTGCCCGCTACGTTGCCGTGTCGGGTGATGCGGCGATCCTTGACGAACAGGTTCCCTACATCCTTGGCCCGCCTGTCCCGCCCGGAGCGCATGACGATTTCTTTCTGCCGCAGGTTTCGGAATCCACGGATACCCTGTTCGAACACTGCGCCCGGGGCCTTGATCTGGCGGTCACCCTGACGGGCGAGAACGGCATGCCGCTGATCGGCACGGGCGACTGGAATGACGGCATGAACCGCGTCGGCGAGGATGGCCGGGGCACCAGCGTCTGGCTTGGCTGGCTGCTGATCGCGACCATCGACACGATGGCGCCCCTTGCCGAGAGCCGCGATCCTGATCGTGCGGCGCGCTGGCGCGACCACGCGGCCTTGGTGCTGGCCGCGATCGAACGTGAGGGTTGGGACGGCGAATGGTACCGGCGCGGCACGTTTGACGATGGCACAGTTCTTGGGTCGGCCGCATCGGACGAATGCCGCATCGACAGCATCGCCCAATCATGGGCCGTCCTGTCCGGTGCTGCTGACCCTGTCCGCGCGCGTCAGGCAATGGGATCCATGACCAAGCATTTGATCCGCGAAAATCCTGGTCTTGCCCTGCTTTTCACCCCACCCTTTGACCAGACGCCGCTGGACCCCGGCTATATCAAGGGCTACCCGCCGGGACTGCGGGAAAACGGTGGTCAATACAGCCACGCCGCGATGTGGGCCGTTCTTGCCCAGGCAAAGCTTGGGAACGGTGACGCGGCCCATGGGCTGTTCGCCTTGCTGAACCCGATCAACCATGCCCTGACCGAACGGGAGGCCGACCGCTACAAGGTTGAACCCTATGTTGTAGCGGCGGATGTCTATTCCACCGCCCCGCATGAAGGGCGTGGGGGCTGGACCTGGTACACCGGTTCGGCTGGCTGGATGTACCGCGCGGGGATCGAAGGGCTGCTCGGCCTGACCCGGGCCGGTCAGACCCTGCGCCTTAACCCCTGCTTTCCAAAGGACTGGCCCGAATTGACGACGACCGTCAGACTGGGTGCCGCCCATTACACGATCACCGTCCAGAACCGGGGGGGCACGGGGACAGGTGTCCTGCGTGCAGACCTGAACGGCGAGTCCCTGGTCCCGGATAGTGGCGGAGTGTCTGTCCGGTTGCAGGATGGCACGCATCATCTGACCGTGGTTCTGGGGCGGGACACGAATGCCAGCCGCGAGGTCGGCCCACAAAGCCAGCCTCAGTCGTCAATTTAGCCTGCAGTTGGGGATTTCTGAAACAGGATGGCCGATATCACCCCACCTCGCTGCCGTCGCCGCCCAAAACTGCGCGGCTGACTGCCATCAGGAAGGTCCAGTCGTCGATGGTCGCGGACAGCACATCCGTCTTTCTGTCGATCGTCAGGAAGGAATGGCCGTGCACACTGGCCCATAGCATATAGGCACGCTGCTGCACCGTTGGCGTATTTTCTGGCAACCCCAGACTGGCTGCTGCGCCACGGATAACAACACCGAAACAGGCTTGTCCCTTTTCCAGCAAGTCCGGAGCATCCTGATGCCCTTCGGTCAGGCTGAACATCAGGCGGAAGACACCGGGCTGAGCGCGGGCGAAATCCACATAGGCTTGCCCAATGGCCGCGACCGACTCCAATGATCCGGTCGGGAACCGCGCAGCGGCGGTTTCCATCTCAGCTTGCAAGCGACTCATGGCTTCGCCGACGACGGCGCGCAGAAGTTCAGGGCGGTCCTTGAAATGCTTGTAGGGCGCTGCCGAACTGACCCCGGCTTGCCGCGCAGCCTGAGCCACCGAGAACCCGTCGGGGCCAAGCGTTTCGACCAGCTCTCGAACGGCGGCGATCAGCTGCGCGCGCAGATCCCCGTGGTGGTAGCTGGACCTTGGCGTCTTGGCAGAGGGCATGGTGGGCTCCTCGGTAAGTGGTACTTACTTTTCGCTTGACTTGAAGTTAGTATCGCTTACTTATCGACTTGAACGGCATTTGGAAACCCCTACACAGCTTGCGGACAGTACATTCCCCCAATGCCGTCATGGCGTTGGATGGCTGTGCATTGCCGACTGAACAACCAGTGGATCACGGGATGGGTCGCAACATGACACGGACAACCCCAATAGGGCGCAAGCTGCTGCAAGGCTTGGGAACGTTGGTAATCATGGCTGCGTCCGTCGCTGCGGTCGTCGGTGGGGCAGGGCTGATTGCCGGCGCGTCGCAAATCGCCCGCACAGTCGAGGCGCCAATAGTGCCCGTCGCCGCATTGCGTGTCGAGATCGTGCATGGCTACGCCGTCACTCGTCGTTTCGTTGGGCAGGTCGAGGCTGCCGCACGCACCGACCTTGGGTTTGAACTGGGTGGCCGCATCACAGAGGTGTTGGTCGAGGAAGGCGATGTCGTTGCCGCCGGCGCGGTTCTGGCCCATCTGGACACCAGCGCGCTGATCCCGGAACGCGCCGCGCTGGAGGCCGATCTTGCGGCCCTTGCGGCAGATGCCGAACTTGCGAGGTTGACGCTGACACGCAACGACAGGCTGAACGGACAGGGCTGGCGCTCGACCGCCGCGCTGGACGATGCCCGTCTGGCGCTGGCCCGGGCTGAAGCCGGAATGGCTGCGATCCGCGCAAGGATTGCTGGCGTCGATGTGCGGCTGGAGAAGTCGGCGCTTCTGGCCCCATTTGCCGCCCGCATTGGGGATCGATTGGCCGACCCCGGGCAGACGGTGGCCTCGGGGCAAACGGTTCTGGTGCTGTTCGACTCGGGTCCAGCCCGCGTGCGGGTGGGATTGCCGCCAGATCTTGCAGCCGGTCTTGCGGTGGGCGATGCGGTCCGCGTGGACTATGGCGGGGCCGTTCAGATGGCTGCAGTCCGGCAGATCCGCCCCGATCTGGACCCAAGCACCCGCAGCCGATCTGTGATCCTGACGCTTGATGCAGAAGCGAATCCCGTCCTTGGTGACACCGTCGCCCTGATCCTGGACCAGACAGTGAAGGCCACTGGCTTCTGGGCACCGCTTTCAGCCCTGCGCGAAGGCGCGCGGGGCAGTTGGTCGGTCCTGGCGATCGAACCGACAGCCGACGGTGACCGAACCGTGCCCGCGGCTGTCGAAGTGATCCACAGCGACGGTGCGCAGGTGTATCTGACTGGCATGCTGCCGCCCGGCGCGCGCATCGTGGCGCAAGCGCCCGACCGCGTTGCCCCCGGTCAGCTTGTGCTGGTCCGGGACAGCACACCCAAGACGGAGTAGGGCCATGGATACTCTCTTCTTCCGCCAGCCGCGCCTTGTTCTTCTCGCCCTTCTCGTGATCCTGTCCGCCGGCGCTTCGGCGCTGGTGTCCATCGGGCGGCAGGAAGATCCGACCATCACCAATATCTTCGCCACGATCACGACCGTATTCCCGGGCGCCGACCCGGCGCGGGTCGAAGCACTGGTCACCGCAAAGATCGAAACCGAACTGCGCGCGATCCCCGAGATTGCCGAGGTCTTCTCAACCTCGGCCACCGGCATCTCGGTCATCTCGGTCGAGTTGGTGGAGACCGTGGCACCCGAGATGATCGAGCAGCTATGGGCACAGGTACGCGACGGCATGGCCGATGCGCAGCGTGACTTCCCCGTGGGCGTGCTTGAGCCGGATTTCGACAGCGACGGCGCGGGTGGATATGCCGCGATCTTCGCCTTGACCATGCCTGAAGGCTTCAGCCTGACCCGTGCCGCGCGCGAGGCCGAGGCCTTGGCAGACATCCTGCGCCGCGTGCCGGGGACAAGCCTTGTCGACCTGCACGGGCTGCCCGATGAAGAGGTGCTGGTCACCCTGAACCCCGACCGACTGGCAGCGCTTGGTCTGACGGCAGATGCCGTGTCGGCGGCAGTGCGTGCCGCTGATGCCAAGGTGCAGTCGGGCCGGTTGCGAAGCGATGCAACCGATCTTGTTCTGGGGCTTACGGGCGAGATCACATCGCTTGACCGCCTGCGTGCTGTCGTCCTGCGGGAAGATGCGGCGGGGCGAGTCACCCTTCTGGGCGACGTCGCCGAAATCACCCGCGGGCCACGCCTGCCGCTGGCCGAAGCGGCCTTGTTCCGGGGCGCGCCCGCCATCCTGATCTCGGCCAAACTGAGCGAAGGGTTGCAGGTCGACCGCTGGATGGCAAGCGTCCGCGCTGCAGTGAACGCTCAGGTTGCGATCCTGCCCTGGGGCCTTTCGGTCGAGACGGTGTTCGACCAAAGCCGCTATACCGCCGAACGCCTTGTCGAAGTCGGGGTGAACATGGCGATGGGTGTGGCGCTGGTCGTCGCCGTACTGTTCGTCACGCTGGGCGGGCGGTCCGCGCTGATCGTCGCAATGGTCATTCCGGTTGTGACCTTTGCCTCAGTCGCTACGCTGAACGCCCTTGCGGTGCCGATCCATCAGATGAGTGTCACAGGCCTGATCGTGGCCTTGGGCCTTCTGGTTGATGCAGCCATTGTCATGACCGACGAGATCGGCAAAAGCCTGCGCGCTGGCCTGCCGCCGATCGAGGCGGTCGGGCAATCGGTCCGCCGCTTGGCAATGCCCCTTCTGGCCTCGACCGTCACGACGATCCTTTCCTTTCTGCCCCTGCTGCTGCTGCCGGGGCCTGCGGGGGATTTCGTCGGCTCCATCGCCATTGCGGTGATCGTGATGCTGGCATGGTCCTTCTTCGTGGCCATCACGATCACCCCGGCCCTTGCTGGTCGGTGGCTGCGCCCCGGCGATGGCACGCCTGCGCGGGGCGGTCTGTTGATGCGCGGCCTGCGGTCTGTGCTGGCCTTGTCGATGGCCAATCCGGTGCGGACCGTGGCGCTGGCGCTGATCCTGCCGGCTCTGGGGTTCGTGTCCTTGCCGACCCTGACCCCGCAGTTCTTTCCGGGGGTGGACCGGGACCAGTTCCATATCGAGATGGACCTGCCCCCCGGCACCAGCATCGTCGAGACCCAGCGCATCGTGCGCGAAATCGACGCCAAGCTTGCGGCGGCTGAGGGCGTGGTTGACGTGGCGTGGGTGGTGGGACGGTCGGCGCCGGCCTTCTATTACAACATGGTTGGCGACCGCGATCAGGCCCCGGCCTTTGCTCAGGCGCTGATCCGCACCGAATCTGCTGCAGCGACCCAACGGTTGTTGGAAGAATTGCAGGCCAATCTGCCCGCGGCCTTTGTGCAGGCGCGGTTCGTCATCCGGGGCCTGACCCAAGGGCCGCCGGTCAACGCACCGGTGGAACTTCGCCTTGTCGGGCAGGATATCGACGCCTTGCGCCTTGCAGGTGACGACCTGCGCGCCCGTCTCGCCGAAGTGCCACAAGTGGCACTGGTGCGCACCGGAATCTCGGGCGGCACCCCGAAGCTGACATTGGATGTCGACGAGGCGCGGGCGCGGCTTCTGGGCCTCGACCTTGGCCAGATCGCGCGGCAGATGGAGGCGGGGCTGGAAGGTGTCACCGGCGGGTCACTTCTGGAAGGGACCGAGGAACTGCCAGTCCGTGTCCGTTTGGGGGCGGGTCTGCGCGACGACGCGATGGCCATCGGTGACATGCCGATCCTGCCGCCCGGCGCAGCGGCTTTGGCAGCGACGGGGACCTTTGCCGCAGTGCCGTTGTCCACGCTGGGCACCTTGCGGCTGGAGCCATCGGAAAGCACCATCACCCACCGCAATGGCGAACGGGTCAACACGGTGCAGGCTTATCTCATGCCGGGCGTCTTGCCCGCCGTCGCCCTGGCCGAAGCGATGGCCTTGCTGACTGCCGAAGGCTACAGCCCGCCAGACGGCATAAGGCTTGAGACCGGCGGGGATTCCGATGCCCGCAACTCTACGGTGCAGGCCTTGGTCGCGCCCCTAGGGCTGATCATCACGCTGTCGATTGCCGTGGTGGTCATGACGTTCAATTCCTTCCGGCTGACGCTGATCTCGTTTGCCGTGGCGGGCATGTCGGCGGGGCTTTCGCTGCTGTCGCTGGCCATTTTCGATTATCCCTTCGGGATCAATGCGATCATCGGCGTCATCGGGTCGATCGGGGTGTCGATCAACGCGGCACTTATCGTGCTGTCTGCGCTGCAGGAGGATGCCCGCGCCAGCGCGGGGGACCGGGCTGCAATGGTCGATGTGGTTGCTGGCTCGGCACGGCACATCACATCGACCACAATCACGACCGTTGGTGGCTTCCTGCCGCTGATCCTTGGCGGAGGGGGATTTTGGCCGCCCTTTGCCATGTCGATTGCGGGTGGCGTGGCGCTGTCGGTGGTGCTGGCCTTTGCCTTCACGCCGCAGATGTTCGCGCTGACCTTGCCGCGCCGCAGGCCTGGTGGCGTGGCCTTGCGCGAAACCGCAGGCGCCTGACATGCCTCAAAACTGTCGCCAGACATCCGGTCACTTCCCAGACCTTCGCGCAAGGATGTGGAAGGCAAGCGGGGCCAGCACGATCACAAACAGGATCCGCACGACGTGGTGCAGCGCGACGAAGGCAACGTCAGCCTGAATGGCCAGTGCGATCAGCCCCATCTCGGTCAGCCCCCCCGGTGCCAAAGCCAGCATGGCCTGATCGGTGCTGCTTCCCGCGACGGCAGTCATGACCAAAGCCGCACCATAGGCCAGGACCATCGTGAGCAGTGTCGCACCGATGCTGAGCCCCGCTGCGGGCACAAGCGTCCTTGGGCTGATGCCAAGGAACCTGCTCCCAAGGACCGTGCCCAGGATCACTTGTGCCACATTCACCAGCAAGGCAGGTGGCACGCTTGAGGTGACACCGGTGATGTGAAGCAGCGCGGACAGCAGAAGCGGGCCAAGAAAGCTGGGGGCAGGAAAGCGCAGCCATGTCCCAAGCAGGCTGCCGAAGATCGCTGATGCCAGCAGAAGTGCTGCATCAAGCCATGACAGCGCTGCCTCGGCCTTAAGGCTTGATGCCCCGACATCTTGGCCCTGCACGATGCGAAACCAGATCGCGATCAGCGAAATGGTCACGACAATCCGCAGGCTGTGGGCCAGGATGATCGGGGCGGGCTTTGCGCCATTCGCCTCGCCGATCTCGATCATCTCGGTCAGGCCGCCCGGCATCCCGGCGAAGTAGGCTGTGACCCAGTCGAACTTGCCGACAAACCGGTAGAACGGCACGACAACCACCGCGACGACGACGACATAGACCATCAGGATTGCGACCGTGCCGATCCATCCGCTGGCCTGTTCAAGAAAATCAGTGGTGAACCGCGACCCAAGCAGAACGCCGATCACGGCAACCACGGCGGGCCGGATCCGGGCGGGGCCAAGGATCGGTGCCTTGGCGACCGACGCGACCATGGTGGCGAACAGCGCGCCCAGCATCCATGGCAAGGGCAGGTTCAATGCATAGAAGGCCGCCCCGCCCACGGTCCCGATCAAAAGGGCCAAGACGATGCGGGGAAGGTTGGTCATTCTGGGTCATCCGGATGAGTGATGGCCCAAGGCCACAAGCCGCCGCGATAGTTTTCAAGGAATGCGCGAATGTCCAGAGAGTGCAGGCAATGCCGGATCAAAGCTGTAGTGCCTCAGCGTCAAGGCCACGGCGTTCCGCGCTTTCCAGAACGGCTGACCGCACATCCTGATTCCGCTTCAAGAGTTTGCGAAACCGCGCCTCGTCCAGCACCAGAAGCGTTGTATGGCTGATGGCGGTGGCCTGCGTGCGGCGGGTGCGGCCGCTGAGCAGCGAAAGCTGCCCGAACATCTCGCCCCGGCCCAGCCGGAACTTCTGCCCGGCGGTGTCGATTTCAACGGCGCCCGACGCAATAAAGCTGACCTCGCGCGGGACATCGCCCTTGCGCAGCAGCACATCACCCGGCTGGACATAGCGTGTGCGCAGCGCTGCTGAAAGCTGTCGGCGGCTTTCATCGTCCATCTCGGTGAACAGCGGAAACTGGCGGACCAGTTCGGATTTCTGCACCGCAAGGTCAAGCGGCGGCCGCGTCTCGACGGTCCGGCGTTTGGTGGCCAGCTCTTGCTTCAGGGTCGTGTAAAGTTCCTTGCCGATGATCCCGTCTGCCAGCAGCACATCGTACTCACGCTCTTCCAACCGCAGCGACGTGCGGCGCAGGAAACGTCGTTCAATCTCTTCGGCATAGCCGGGGTATTGCAGGCGCAGGCCTTCCAGCGCGGACTGGATCTGATCCTCACGCCGCTTCAGCAACTCGTGCAGCAGGTCGGCAACCCGCCGTCCGTGGATGCGGCGGATCTTGGCGTCGATATAGCCGTGCAGGTCGCGCAGGATCAGTCGCAGGTTCAACAGGATCTCGAACCGGTCGGCCGTAAGCCCTGCCAGCATCCCCGAAACGCGCAGCCGGTTGTGCAGCATGTTCGCAAACCGGTACCCGCGCCCCTGCGCAAGGCTGAGACGCCCGGCCGCGCGATATTCCTCACGGCCTCCGGCCCGGGTGCGTTCGATCAGGCGGTCGGCGTCCGACAGCATCTGTTCGGCCAACCGGGTTGAGATCAACTGTTCGCGGAACGCCTCAAGGATCAGATCACGCTCGCGCCCGGCGAGGGCGACAAGGCCCAAAGTGATCCTGTCCCGGTCGGGAATGTCGTCGGCCGCTTCGGCCTTTTGCATCGCGCCGTCCAGCCGGGCGGCAAAGCGCTTGGCTTCGGACCGGACGATGTCATGGGTCAGCTCGTGGTTCTTGGCGGTTTCCGCCACCTCTTCGCGCACGTTCTGCAGCGCGACCGCGATGACCTGGTTGGAAAGCGCCCGGTCAATCGGGGCCAGCCTGTCCAGCCCAAGCAGCGAAATAACCCAGCGCAGCGTCGTTCCCTGCACCAGAAGGGTGAACAGGGTAAAGCCGGTGGCCAGAATACCGACGTCACGCTTTACATCGGCCGGCACGCGGAAATTCTCGGACACGGCCAGCGCGAGGGCAAGGGTGACCGCCCCGCGCAGACCGCCCCACAGGATTGCCACGCGATACGGTGGATCCACCCGGGGCGACAGCCGCAGGATCGTCAGCAAGGGGAGGATTCCGTAAAGCATGAACAGCCGGGCAACAGTGGCCGCCACGACGACGACACCGATCAGGAACAGGTCGTAAAGCCGCACATCCCCCAAGAGCCTCGGCACCAGCAGCGCCGCGAGCAGGAAGATCAGCGCCCCGGCCCAATGCGCCAGAACATCCCAGACTTCACGCAGGTTCGTCCAGTTCGTGGGCGACATGCGCCCCGGTCCAAGATAGTTCAAGGTCATCCCCGCCATGACCACGGCGATCACGCCCGACACGCCAAGGGCCTGATCTGCAATAAGATAGGCGGCATAGGGCAGGGCCACGCTCAACGACACCTGTGCCAGCGGATAGCGACCCAGCCAGGACAGAACCCCAAGGCAGATGCGCCCCAGGAACCAGCCCGTCGCGATCCCGCCGAAGATCAGCGTGGGAAAGCCGACCAGCGCATCTCTCAATGTCGGATTGGGCACGCCCAGCATCACGAAGGTCAGGAAGAACCCGAACAGGGCAATCGCCGCAGCGTCGTTCAGCAGGCTTTCGCCCTCGACAATGCGGGTCAGGCGCTGTGGCGCGGCAATGTTGCGAAAGATCGACACAACCGCTGACGGGTCGGTCGTCGCCACGATCGACCCCAGCAGCAGGCAGGCTACAAGGGGCAGCGTGGTGAAAGGCTGGAGCGCGAGGCCAATGGCAAAGGTCGCCACCACCACAGCCACGACTGCCAATACCAGAATGGGCACCCAGTCCTCGGCCATCCGCCGCAGGTTCAGCCCCAGCGCCACCTGAAACAGCAGGGTCGGCAGCAGGACATAGAGGAACACATTCGCGCGAATGCTGAACTCGAAAGCCTCCACCGCCGGGCCAAGCTCGGACACTGCTTGCCCTTGCTGGACCAGATAGGTCGCGACGATCCCGATCAGCGTGCCCAGAATGGCCAGAACCACAGTGTACGGAAGCCGCGACCAGTCGGCCAAAGGCTCGCTCAGGCTGATCACGATGAACAGCACGGCTACAATGCCGACAAGGGATATAACGTCCATGCTGAGACCGACTGCCGACGACGCGGCGCTGCTGTGGCTTTTTCCTTGGGAAGCCATGTCGTTATCAAGGTCTTGGCGGGGTTCGTCAATCTATGCGCCCCCATAAGGGACGCGAAGCGGGCTCCTCCGCCGAGGAGCCGTTTCAGACGGAAACTGCCGCTCGCAGCGCGGCCTTGTCGAAGCTGTCGGTCCGTCCCGAAGCGGACACAGTGCCGCGCCGGAAGACATAGACCTGATCCGCCAAACCATAGGCGAATTCGAAATACTGCTCGACCAGAACGATTGCCATGTCGCCCTTGGCCTTGAGATATTCCAGCACATGGCCGATCTGCTGGATAACATTGGGCTGGATGCCCTCGGTCGGCTCGTCCAGGAGCAGCACCTTCGGCTTCATGATCAAGGCGCGGGCGATGGCAAGTTGCTGCTGTTGCCCACCGGACAGGTCGCCCCCGCGACGGTGCAGGAAGTCCTTCAGGATCGGGAACAGCGTAAACACCTCATCGGGGATCTGGTGGTCCGCCTTGGGCAGGACAGCGAAGGCCGTCTCAAGGTTTTCGCGCACTGTTAGCAAGGGAAAGATCATCCGGCCCTGCGGCACCACCGACAAGCCGCGCCGCGCCATGTCTTGCGCGCGCGACACGGGCAGGGTCTGGCCGTCCAGCGTAACCGTGCCGCCAGACCGGGGGTGGGTGCCCGCCAAGGCCTTGAGGAACGACGTCTTGCCGACGCCGTTTGGCCCCATGATGCAGGTCACTTCGCCGGTCTTGGCCGCAAAGTCGATGCCGTGCAGAATCTGGCTGCCACCGTAGTGCAGAGTAAGGCCTTGGGTTTCCAGCATTATCCACGCCCCAGATAGACGCTGATCACCTGTGGATCGCGTGTGACGTGATCAAGCGAGCCCTCGGCCAGCACGCTGCCTTCATGCAGGACCGTTACCCGGCATTTGAGCCTGCGGACAAATTCCATATCATGTTCCACCACCACGACGGCGCGCGTCTTGGCCAGACTGACCAACAGGGTTGTCGTCTGTTCCCGTTCGGCCGGGGTCATCCCCGCGGCCGGTTCGTCGACCAGCAAGAGGCGCGGTTCCTGGGCCAGCAGCATTGCAATCTCCAGCCATTGCTTCTGGCCGTGGCTCAGCTCGCCCGACTTGCGCTGCAAATGATCGGCAAGGCCGACTTCGTCTGCAAGGGCGCGGACCCGGTCAAGGTCGGAGGCTTGCGGTTTCCAAAGCAGCACCCGCCACGGGCTGCGCGGGGCTTTCAGGGCCAGGATCAGGTTGGCTTCGACAGTCTGATCCTCGAACACGGTGGGGCGCTGGAACTTGCGGCCCACGCCTTCACGGGCGATCTGCGCCTCGTTCATGGACAGCAGCGAAACCGAGCGTTCGCCGAAGGTCACGCTGCCCTGATCGGGTCTGGTCTTGCCGGTCACGATGTCCATGAAGGTCGTCTTGCCTGCACCATTCGGCCCGATGATGGCGCGAAGTTCCGCGTCGCCGATCGAAAATGACAGATTGTTGATCGCGCGAAAGCCGTCAAAGGTGACAGAGACACCGGAAACCTCAAGCAGGGCCGTCATGTCCGCCCCTCCTGTTCCTGCAGACTGCCGTCATCAGGGCCAAGCTGCGCACCCTTGCGGTCGGGTGTCCCGATCCGCTGGAACCGGTCGAAAAGGCCGCCGATCCCCTTTGGGGCGAAAAGCGTGACGGCAACAAAGGCCGCGCCAAGCAGGACAAGCCACCAGTCGACCCAGTTCAACGAAACCGGCCCAAGCGGGATGTTCGGCAAGCGGCCCGAGGTGAAGACACTGGACAGAAGCGATACGAAAGCCGCCCCGATGACCGCCCCGTAAAGCCTGCCCCTGCCACCGATGGCCACCCAGACCGCAAGGTAGATCGACGCGATGGGGGCCAATTCCGCCGGGTTGATGATCCCTGCCTGCGGGTAATACAGCACACCGGCAAGGGCCGCGATCAGGGCGGTCAGGGTGAAAATGAACAGCTTGTAGATTTCCACCGGGTAGCCAAGGAACCGCACCCGCGCCTCATCATCCCGGATCGCACGGATGACTGAACCGAACTTGCCCGACACGATCCAGCTGAGCGTGAGGTAGCCCAAGCCAAGGGCTGCAGCCGAGGCCCAGAAGAACCACATCGAAACGGCATCCTGTGACGTATCGGCAAGCCCCGGCAGGTTCTGTAGTCCCGAAAGCCCGTTGTTGCCACGCAGGCCGCTATCGTTCTGGAACAGGTACAGCGCAAGGGCGAGAGTCATCGCCTGAGTCAGGATCGACAGGTAAACCCCCGTCACGCGGGACCGGAAGGCAAGCCAGCCAAAAACCAATGCAAGAAGGCCTGGGACAGCCAGCGCTAGCATCAGTTGCAGGGGAAGAGAGTGGGCAAAGCTCCAGATCACCGGCAGGTCGGAGGACCCGACGACACCGAAGATCTGGGTGGCGATGCCTTGGGTGACCTCCTCCGGGGTTGCGGGCAGGCCGCTTTGGGCCAGGGCCGTGACCACGATCTCCTCGGTCCGCGCGTACATCAGCCACATGCCGATCATGTAGCCGCCAAGGGCGAAGAAGGCCATGTGGCCGAGGGAAAGGATGCCCGCATAGCCCCAGATCAGGTCCATCGCGAGGGCGACAAGGCAAAGGCAGAGCGTCTTTCCAAGGGTCTTGACGAATGAGGTTGAGAGAAAGCCCACACCGTAAGCCTCGGACGCGATAGTCACGGCGAGGGTGAAGAGCGCAAGACAGGCGATGAAGATCAGGGCAGAGGGGTTCTGGGCGAAAAAGCTCTTGCGGGTCATCGGGCCGCCTCTGTTGCCGAAGGGCGATGGCTTGCCGAGGAAAACGCCTCCCTCCCGCCTTTGTGGGGGAGGGATGGGGTGGGGGGGCCCCAGCAAAAGCCGCGTCGGATCTTGCAGTGGGCCCCCCACCCCCATCCCCTCCCCACGAGGGGGAGGGGAGGTGCCCCAGTCTGGCGGTCAGGAAAACGATCATGGTCAATCCCCCGCCGCGCGACCACGCAAGGCGATGATGCCCCGCGGCCGGAACTGGATGAAAAGGATGATGAAGAGAATCATGTAGGTCTGTGCGGCGAGGGTGTTGGACGGGTTCAGGAACTCGATCACCTTCTGCAAGGAGCCGATCATCGTGGCCCCGGCGAGGGTTCCCCAGACGTTGCCGACACCGCCGACGACCACGGTCATGAAGGATTGCACGATGTAATCCGCGCCCATCTCGGACGTGACCTTGGCGTAAAGGCCGATGGCCACCCCGGCGATGCCCGCGATGCCGCTCCCGAGGCCGAACGTCAGCATATTGATGCGGTCGGGGTTGATGCCCATGCTGGCGGCCATGGCGGGGTTTTGGGTGACGGCGCGGACTTCAAGGCCAAGGCGGGTGCGCTTCATCAGGTAAAGGAAGAAGGCGAGGAAGATCAGGGCCAGCACGAAGATTGCAATGCGGATGTAGCTGATCGAGACGACATCGTTGAAGGTCAGAGCGCCATCCAGCCAACCGGGGGCTGTCAGCGGGCGGGCTTGCGTACCGAACACGTTCTTCAGGATCTGCTGCAGCGCGATGGAGATGCCGAAAGTGGCCAGCAGCGTCTCCAACGGGCGTTTGTAAAGGTGACGGATCACCAGACGCTCCATCGCCACCCCTGCGGCAAAGGTGACGATGAAGGCCAAGGGCAGAGCGATCAGGATCGACAGGGTGTAGTCCGGGACGAAAAGCTGGACGACGAACCCAGTATAGGCGCCCATCGTGATGAACTCACCATGCGCCATGTTGATCACGCCCATCACGCCGAAGGTGATGGCAAGGCCGATGGCGGCGAGAAAGAAGATCGCGGCAAGGGACAGGGCATCAAGGCCAAGGTCGGCGGCCTGCATCAGGCCGACCTTGCGGTCGATACTGGTCAGGGCGGCTGTTGCGGCCGATGTGACAGCGGCGTCAGGCTCTACATAGACCTCGAAGAAGCTGTGGGCAGCCAGTGCGGCGGTCACCTCGTCATCGGTGGCCGCAGTGGGAACTGTGCCGGCCACCTCAAGCGCGGTATAGGCGCGGTCGCGGGCGGCCTGGCTGTTCAACTCGGCCACCGGGACGCCGCCGACCACCCCGTCCACGATGTTTGCCACAAGCGCCGCGCGCTGTTCCTCCAGCGTCAGGCGGGCAGGGGCGAGGTTGGCAGCAACCAACAGGTCATAGGCCTCGACCTCGGTCAGGTCGGTGCCGGGGAACAGGGGTCGGGCGATGTTGCCGGAGGGCTGCCCAAGGCTGGCTGCGCGGGTGGTGGCGACCAGCGGGTTCAGGGCGGCACGCACGTCCAGCGCAGGGTCGGCGCCAAGGCTTTCGATCGCAGCCACGCGGGCAGTCGGATCAGGGTCGAACCGCAGGGTCAGAAAACGCTCCAGCCGTTCCTTCTGCACCTTCAAGGCCGGGTCAGCCTCGGATTCGAGGGAGGCGCGCAGAGGATCCAATGCCTCAGCCGTCGGATCGCGGGCGATTGAGGCAAGGGCGGCTGCCCGGATCGTTGGATCTGGGTCTGACAGGGTGAACTGCACCAGCGCGGTGGCGATCAGGCCGCGCACCCCGGCATTGGGCTTCAACTCGGTCACGTCGGCCTTTGCGATAGTGCCACCGGGGGAGCCATCAAGGGCGGTCAGGGCAAAGCCGTCCCCCTCTGCCACGGCGATGAACATCGCCCGGTCGGATTTGCGCACCACAAGCCGCCGGTCGCCCCAGGCGGTGAGGATGTCATCGGCCATTGGGTCGCCACTGCCCGCCAACGCCGTGATCACCGGTCCGATCGTCTGGCGTGACGGCTTTTCAATCTGGTCGCGGTTCTCGGCCACGATGGCGGCGGCCTCCTGCGCAAGCGCCGGCAAGGGCAGAAGCCAAAGGAAGGCCGCAACAAGGAAGGCGGTCAGGCGCATGGGATTTCCGGGCGTTGGGCCGCGGGACGGCGGTCAGATAGGGGGGCTTCCCTCCCCCCTTTGTGGGGGAGGGAGAGGGTGGGGGGCTGCGTCAGGCCAGCGGCGTAAGGCGGGGTGCCCTCCTCCCCCATCCCCTCCCCACAGGGGGAGGGGAGGTGACAGGGGTCCGCCTTCGGCAAACTGTCCCGCTGGATCAGTAGTTCGACTTCAGCTGCACGCAGGTGGAGGTTTCCGTGTTGTACATCCCGCACTTCAGCTCGGCCCAATCGGCCTCCAGCACCGCCGATTCCGGCAGATAGTCGGTCCATGCATCGCCGGGGACCGGGTCGGTCTGGCTGATGATGTCGAACTGCCCATCGGCGCGGATTTCGCCGATCAGCACCGGCTTGGTCAGGTGGTGGTTCGGCAGCATCTTGGCGATCCCGCCGGTCAGGTTCGGGAACTCCTGCCCGATCATCGCAGCCGAAACCGCATCCACCTCGGTCGTACCTGCGGCGGTGACCGCGTTCACCCACATGTTGAAGCCGATGTAATGCGCTTCCATCGGGTCGTTCGTGACGCGCGCGTCATCCTTGATGAAGGCCTTCCAGGCCGCGATGAAGGCGGCGTTTTCCGGGGTGTCAGCCGACATGAAGTAGTTCCAAGCCGCCAGATGACCGGCGAGGTTGGTGGTGTCCAGACCCGAAAGCTCTTCCTCACCGACCGAGAAGGCGACGACGGGCAGCGTGTCGGCCGTGACGCCAGCGGCAGCCAGTTCCTTGTAGAACCCGATGTTTGCATCGCCGTTGATGGTCGAGATGACGCCGACCTTCTTGCCGTCAGCACCCAGGGCCACCACGTCACCCACAATCTTCGACCAGTCGCTGTGCCCGAAGGGGGTGTAGTTGACGAAGATGTCCTCCTTCGGGATGCCCTTGGAGATCAGGTAGGCTTCCAGAATGTTGTTCGTGGTGCGCGGGTAGACATAGTCCGTCCCCAGAAGCGCGAATTTTGTGACGCCCAGTTCCTCCAGGTAGTAATCCACTGCAGGGATCGCCTGCTGGTTCGGGGCTGCACCGGTGTAGAACACGTTCTTCGACGATTCCTCACCTTCGTACTGCACCGGGTAGAACAGCAGGCCATTGAGTTCCTCGATCACCGGCAGGACGGACTTCCGCGACACCGAGGTCCAGCAGCCGAACATCACGTCGACGTTCGACACGGTCAGCAGTTCCCGCGCCTTTTCGGCAAACAGCGGCCAGTCCGAGGCCGGGTCGACGACCACCGCCTCAAGCTGCTTGCCGAGAAGACCGCCCTTGGCGTTCTGCGCTTCGATCAGCATAAGCATGGTGTCTTTCAGCGTCGTTTCCGAAATCGCCATCGTCCCCGAAAGCGAATGCAGCACGCCGACCTTGATGGTCTCGGCCTGGGCAAAGGCAACGCGGGGCAAGGAAAGCGCGGCAATTCCGGATGCCAACAATGTACGTCTGGTCAGTTTCATGGTCATTCCCCCATCAGGCTCCCCGCAGCGCCCCCTCATTCAATGAGACCGGCCAGCAGTGCGTGGCAGCACGTTTCTTCTTGCGAGACGCCTTGGGAACCAGTGAACCCGTTTACCGCCGCCGCTCTCGACTGTCTTGGAACCGCCCAAGCAAGACAAAGGGGGCGCCGATTTCAGGTGGCGATCAATCTGATCGAAGCGGCAGGCGGGCGCCGCAGGCAGGTGGAAGCGATCTGCACAAATCTTTGGCGCTGCCGGATGCCGCAGCGCAGAAAAACGGCTGTCGCAAAAGTGATCGGCAGCGACGCGGCGCAAGACAGATTCGTCTCTGTTGCGTCGGTTCGTCTTTGACGATCTGCCGTGACGCCCCACCTATGGCACCGGGCAAAGGGATGGGCGCAGGACGTGAAAGACGATTCAGCAGACAAGCGCGGCGCTCCGGTTCCCAGCGGGCGCGGCGTGCGGCTTCTGCACATGGGCGGGATCGTTGCCGGCATTGCGGGCGGCGTAGTCTCTGGGGGACTGAGGCAGTTGGCGCAAGGTCAGCGGCCGGGCTTGCAAGACCTGCTGCTGACACCTTCGAACGCGATGCGCCTGACATCGGGACTGGCCCACATGCGCGGGGCAGCATTGAAACTTGGCCAGATGCTGTCGATGGACAGCGGGATCGTCCTGTCGCCGCAACTGACCTCGATCCTGGCCACCCTGCGCGACGATGCCCGTCCGATGCCACCGGATCAGTTGCGCGACGTGCTGAATGGGGAATGGGGCACGGGCTGGCTGGCGCGCTTCCGGCGCTTTGACGTGCGGCCCTTCGCAGCGGCTTCGATCGGGCAGGTCCACCGTGCGGAAACCCGGGATGGGCGGGTGCTGGCGATCAAGGTGCAATACCCCGGCGTCCGCGCCAGTATCGACAGCGATGTCGACAACATGGCCGCGATCCTGCGCCTTCCCGGTCTTCTACCGAAGGGAATGGACATTTCCCCCCTCCTCAGCGCCGCGAAGTCGCAGTTGCATGAAGAGGCGGACTATGCCGCTGAAGCCGCCCACCTGCGCCGCTTTGGGGATCTGCTGGACGGATCGACGGACTTCATCCTGCCCCGGCTGCAGGACGATTTGAGCACGGGGCGGGTGCTGGCCATGACCTACGTCGAAAGCCAAGCCATCGACACGCTGGAGTCCGCCCCCCAGCCCGTCCGAGACCGAGCTGCCGCCAACCTGATCGACCTAGTGCTGCGTGAGCTGTTCAATTTCCATGCCATGCAGACCGATCCCAATCTTGCCAACTACCGCGTCGATCCCAAAACCGGGCGCATTGTACTGTTGGATTTCGGCGCCGTTCGCGCAGTTGATCCCGCGCTCAGCCAGACGTTCCGGACACTGCTGAATGCTGCCCTTGACCGCGATGCCAGTGCAATCCACGCGGCCATGCTGAAGATCGGCTACTTCGGCCCGGCCACCGCACCGCAGCATCAGGCCCTCATCCTGCGCATGTTCGACACGGCGATGGAGCCACTCCGCCAGGATACACCCTTTGACTTTGGCCGCTCTGATCTGCTGGACCGTCTGCGCGACATGGGGCTTGCCATCGGCACCGACCGGGACCTGATGCATGTCCCGCCCGCCGAAACGCTGTTTCTGCATCGCAAGATCGGCGGCATGTACCTTCTGGCCGCGCGCCTGCGGGCAAGGGTCGATCTGCGGGCCTTGGTGACGCCCTATCGCTGACCGGACGCCAAGTAAGCGTGCAACACCTCGGCCGTTCCAACCTGCCAAAGGCGGTTCAGGTGGCGGGAGAACGCCTCGCGCAGGCGCGGATCCTGACCAATTTCGCCGTAAAGCTCGGTCAGGCCCAGCCATACCAGCGGGTCCTGACGCGCCGCGCGGGCCAGCGACGTCAACTGGTCCCAGTTGGGGTCGTTGGGCGGGGTCACAGCGCCATTGTCCTTGGTGCCATGGCAATACCGGCACCACAGCGCGCATTCCAGCGCCAGCCCTTCGATGCTGCCCCCCGCCGCCAAGGCATCGCGCAGGCTGGGCAGGATGAACTTGGGCTGCCGGTTTGATCCGTCAAAACACAGCCGGTGTTCGGTGTCGGCCACTTCGGGGTTCGAGAAACGCTCGCGGATCAGGCTGTAATAGGCCCCAAGATCGGTGCCGGGAACTGGCGGGACGTAGGGAATGATCTCCTCTCGCTCCACCTTGTCCAGAAAGGCCGAGATCAAAGGCTCGCCCATCGCCTGATGCACATAGTCTATGTCTAGCAGCCCCCCGGGGTAGGCTATGATGGCATGACCCCCGTTCAGGATGCGCAGTTTCATCGTCTCATAGGCGTGGACTGCGTCGGTGAAGGTCACGCCGACCTTTTCCAGTGGCGGGCGGCCCGAGGGGAAGTGATCCTCCAGCACCCATTGCCTGAAAGGCTCACAAGTGACGGGAAAGTCATCCGTCGGAAGGCCGAAGCTCGCGGCCATCTCGCGTTCGCGCGGGCCGGTGGCAGGGGTGATGCGGTCAACCATGCCGTTGGGAAAGGCGACATGGGCGTCGATCCAGTCGGCAAGCTCCGGGTCTGACAGGCGCGCAGTGCCCGTCACCGCGGCGCGGGTCAGATGGCCATTGCCTGGAAGGTTGTCACAGGACATGACGGTAAACGGGGCCATGCCAGCGGCCCGTCGGGCGCGCAGGGCTGCAACGATGGCACCAAAGGCCGTGGCGGGCCGATCCGGCGTTTTGCCATCCGCGACGATGGCCGGGGCCGAAGCATCGAAACTGCCGGTTTCGGCACTGACAAAATACCCGCCCTCGGTGACCGTCAGACTGACGATCCGGATCTCGGGCCGGGACATGGCGGCGATCAGCGGGCCGTTGTCGGGTGCCACCTCGATGAAGCCCACCATGGCCCCCACACGGCGGGCGGTCTTGCCGGCGGGATCAAGCTCGATCACGGTGGACAGGCAGTCCTGCGCCAGAAGGGCTTTACGCATGGCGGCATCGGCAGGGCGGACCCCGGCACCAAGGATGCCCCAGTCCATGGCCAGTCCCATGTTCATCAGGTCGTCCAGATAAACGGCCATATGGGCCCGGTGAAAGTTGCCAAGCCCGATATGGACAATCCCCGGCGTGACCTTGGAGCGGTCATAGCGGGGCAGGGCGACAGAGGGGGTGCTTGCGGTCATGGTCAGGCCATCCAGTTGCCGCCGTCCACGCCGAAGCATTGGGCGACGATGTATTTCGCTTCCGGCGTGGCAAGGAAGATCGCCATGCCGGTCAGGTCTTGCGCAGTGCCCATGCGGCCGAAGGGGACGGCCTCGCCCACTTCACGCTTCTTCTGACCGGGGGCCTTGCCCTCGTACTTTGCGAAGAAGGCGTCGACGCCGTCCCAGTGTTCACCGTCCACCACACCCGGCGCGATGGCGTTGACGTTGATGCCGTGGCGGATAAGGTCGAGGCCCGCCGACTGGGTCAGGCTGATGACGGCGGCCTTGGTGGCGCAGTAGACGGCAACAAGCCCCTCACCCCGCCGCCCGGCCTGACTGGCCATGTTGATGATGGTGCCCGACCCACGCGGGATCATGTGACGCGCGGCGGCCTGCATCGTGAACAGCGTGCCCGCGACATTCACGGCAAAGAGCTTGTCATAATCGGCGCGGGTGATTTCCGCGATAGGCGCGGCCGAGAACAGGGCGGCGTTGTTGATCAGGATATCCAGATGCCCCAGCCGGTCGATCACGCTGGCAAAACCGGCGTCGATGCTGTCTTGCGCGGTTACGTCCATCTGCACGGGAATGGCTTTCGGGCCAAGCTCGGCCACAGCCTTGTTCAAGGCTGCGGCATTGATATCCGCCAACGCCACGGTTGCGCCTTCGGCGATATAGGCGCGGGCAAATTCAAACCCGATACCGCGTGCTGCCCCGGTGATGAGGGCGGTCTTGCCTGCAAGTCTCATGCCATGGCCATCCCGTTGGCATCAAAGCGGTGCAGTTTTCCCGCAGGCGCAAGCCTGATCCTGTCGCCGTGATGAACGCCAAGCTCACCCGGGCCACGCACGTTGATGATGCCTACACCCGCCACATCAACCTTGATGAAGCTGTCAGACCCAAGGTGTTCCGACAGGCCAACCACACCCTCCCACGGCCCATCGCCGACGGTGATGTGTTCGGGCCGGATGCCGATGGTCGTGGCCCCGTGCTTTGCCGCCTCGGGCCCCGCGATCAGGTTCATCTTCGGGCTGCCGATGAAGCCTGCGACAAACAGGTTCTTCGGGCTGTGATAAAGGTCAAGCGGGCTGCCGACCTGTTCGATCCGCCCGGCATTCAGGACGACGATCTTGTCGGCCATGGTCATCGCCTCGACCTGATCATGGGTGACATAGACCATCGTGGTCTTCAGCGACTGGTGCAGTTCGCTGATCTCCTGCCGCATCCCGACGCGGAGCGCTGCGTCAAGGTTAGACAGGGGCTCATCGAACAGGAAGGCCGCCGGTTCCCGCACGATGGCGCGGCCGATGGCAACGCGCTGGCGCTGGCCGCCAGACAACTGTCCGGGTTTGCGGTCAAGGTAGTTGGTCAGGTTCAGGACCGAAGCCGCGCGCTGAATGCGGGTTTCGGCTTCGGCGGGGTCCATCCCGGCCATCTTCAGCGGAAAGCCGATGTTCTTCTTGACCGACATGTGCGGGTAAAGCGCATAGCTTTGGAACACCATCGCAAGGCCCCGTTTGGCCGGAGGCAGGGCAGTGGCATCCTTGCCGTCGATCGAGATGGTGCCCGAGGTGGTATCCTCCAGCCCCGCGATCAGTCGCAGAAGGGTGGACTTGCCGCAGCCGGACGGGCCGACAAAGACGACAAACTCGCCATCCTTGATCTCAAGATCGACGCCGGGAATGACGTCAACCTCGCCAAAGGATTTGCGGACCTGGTGGAGTGTGATCTGTCCCATTGTTCCCTCACTTCACCGCGCCAAAGGTCAGGCCGCGGACGAGTTGTTTCTGGCTGAACCAGCCCAGCACGAGGATCGGCAGGATTGCCATCGTGCTGGCGGCAGAGAGTTTGGCGTAGAACAAGCCCTGCGGGCTGGAAAAACTGGCGATGAACTTGGTCAGCGGGGCCGCGTTGGACACGGTCAGGTTCAGCGTCCAGAAGGATTCATTCCAGGCGAGGATGATGTTGAGCAGAAGGGTCGAGGCGATGCCCGGGATCGCCATCGGCGTCAGGACGTACAGGATTTCCGACGCAAGCGACGCGCCGTCCATCCGCGCGGCCTCAAGAATCTCGCCGGGGATTTCCTTGAAGTAGGTGTAAAGCATCCAGACGATGATCGGCAGGTTCATCAGGGTCAGCACGATGACAAGGCCGATGCGGCTGTCCAGAAGGCCAAGAGTCTTGAAGATCAGGTAGATCGGAACCAGCACGCCCACCGCAGGCATCATCTTGGTGGACAGCATCCACATCAGCAGGTCTTTCGTCTTGCGCCCGGGCACAAAGGCCATCGACCAGGCAGCCGGGATCGCTATGACAAGGCCAAGGACGGTGGAGCCGACAGCGATGATGACCGAGTTCCAGAAGAACCGGAAATAGTCGCGTTGGTCGTTGACGTCGATGTAGTTCTGCAGCGTCCAGTCAAAGCCAAGGAAGATCGGCGGCGACGCGACGGCCTGCGCCTCGGGCTTGAACGACGTCAGGATCGTCCACAGGATCGGGAAGAACAGCAGGATTGCCACAGACCAAGCAGCGGCCGTGTTGATCGCCTTGCGGCGGGTGGTGACATGCCGGGCCATGCTTTACCCCTCCAGGTTCTTGCCGATCGCCCGCATGGCGAAGAAGGCAACGATGTTGGCAAGGACAACGGCGACCACCCCACCTGCGGCGGCGGTACCGACGTCGAAATCAAGCAGCGCCTCCTTGTAGATCAGGTAGGGCAGGGTGGTTGACGCCGTGCCGGGCCCGCCGTTGGTGGTGACAAGGATCTCGCCGAAGATGCCCAAGAGGAAGATCGTCTGGATCAGGACCACCACGGTGATCGACCGGGCCAGATGCGGCAGCATGATGTACCAGAACCGCTTGATCGCCGGGGCGCCGTCCATCTCGGCCGCCTCAAGCTCCTCGGAGGACAGTGATTGCAGCGCGGTCAGCAGGATCAGCGTGGCGAAGGGCAGCCATTGCCAGGCAACGATCAGGATGATCGACGCCAGCGGCGCTTGGCCGAGGAAATCATAGGGACTGAGTCCAAGGAACTTGGACGCCTCGGCAAACAGCCCGTTTGTCGGGTTCATGAACATGTTCTTCCAGATCAGCGCCGCCACGGGGGGCATGATGAAGAAGGGCGAGATTGTCAGGATGCGCACTGCCCCCTGACCCCACAGCGGCTGGTCGATCAGAAGGGCGATCAGGATGCCAAGGACGATGGTGATGACCAGCACACCGACGACAAGGATCAGCGTGTTGGCGATGGCGGACATGAAGGCTGGCGACGCGACAAAGCGGGTGTAGTTGGCGAAATCGTTCCAGCCGGACCGTTCGGGATACAGCAAGTTGTAGCGCTGGAAAGAAAACCACAGCGTCATTGCCAGCGGCACGATCATCCAGATGAGCAGCAGGATGACGGTCGGGGATAGCATCAGGCGCGCGGCGGCGCGGGACGATTGCGTGGACATGGGGCTCTCTTTCGCTTGGACCGGTGGGGCAGCGGCAGATTGCGGGCGGTACATGCCCGAGACTATGGTGGGGCGGCCCCGGGAGGGAGGCCGCCCCAGTCGGGCGCAGGATTACTGGATGTAACCCGCAGCCGTCATTTCATCCGTAACAAGGGCCTGCGCGGCGGCAAGTGCCTCATCCGCCGTCTTCTGACCGGCAAGAGCGGCCGAAAACTCCTGACCGACCGACGTGCCCAGCCCCTGGAACTCGGGGATGGCGACAAACTGCACGCCGACGTAAGGCACCGGCTGTACGGTTGGTGCGTTCGGGTCAGCCGAGTTGATGCTGTCGATCGTCATCTTGGCGAAGGGGATCGCGGCATATTCCGGGTTCGCGTAAAGCGACGTCCGGGTTCCCGGAGGCACGTTTGCCCAACCTTCCTTGGACGCGACAAGGGCAAGGTAGTCCTTGTTGGTCGCCCAGTTGATGAAGGTCTTGGCTGCGTCCTGCTTGGTCGAAGAAGCCGGGATCGCCAGCGACCACGCCCAAAGCCAGTTGCCGCGCTTGCCAAGGCCATTGTCCGGCGCAAGGGCGAAGCCGACCTTGTCAGCCACCGTCGAATCCGCGCCGGTGACGAAGGATGCCGCAACCGTGGCATCAATCCACATGCCGCACTTGCCCTGCTGGAACAGCGTCAGGTTTTCGTTGAAGCCGTTGTTCGAAGCGCCGGGCGGGCCGTATTCCGTCATGAGGCGCAGATAGGTGTCCAGCGTCGCCTTCCACTCCGGGCTGTCGAACTGGGGTTTCCAAGCCTCATCGAACCAGCGCGCGCCGAACGAGTTCGACATGGCGGTCAGGAAGGCCATGTTCTCGCCCCAGCCAGCCTTGCCGCGCAGGCAGATGCCGTAGACTTCGCCGTCCTTGTTGGTCATCGCGGCGGCAGCGGCTTCGATATCGGCCCAAGTCGGGGCATCCGGCATGGTCAGACCGGCAGCCTCCATCAGGTCGGTGCGATACATGACCATCGAGCTTTCGCCGTAGAAAGGCGAGGCCATCAGATTGCCGTCGACCGTCAGGCCACCGCGGATCGCAGGCAGCAGGTCATCAACGTCATAGTCGGCGGGCAGGTCGTTCAAGCTGGCCAGCCAGCCCTGCTTGCCCCAGATCGGAACCTCATAGGTGCCGATGGTCAGCACGTCATACTGGCCGCCGTTGGTGGCAATGTCGGTCGTCACGTTCTGGCGCAGGACGTTTTCTTCCAGTGTCACCCATTCGACCTTGATGTCGGGGTGCTTGGCATAGAAGTCGTCCATCAGGCCTTGCATCCGGATCATGTCGCCGTTGTTCACGGTCGCGACGGTGATCGTGGTTTCGGCCATCGCAGCACCCGCTAGGGTAAGCGAAACAGTCGCGCCAAGCAGCGCGCGAAGCGTCAGTGTCATGGTATCCTCCCTGGACAAGCGTATGAGCAAATCATCGCTAGGTGGGTAAATGCTCACATTTGCCGGTGACTTGTCAATCCCCCTGTTCCGCCGCACCTGCAGCCATCAGGGGTGGGCGAGAAGCGCCTTTGCCGTCGCCTCGTCAGTCACCAGGCCATTGATGATGCGGGATTTCAGGGCGCCGAAGATGGCTGGAACCTTGGATGCACCCGCAGCAATCCCGATTGCGGGGCGATCCAGTCCGGGGGTCACGCGCACCCCTCCGGTGCGGCGGTTGGTGCCAAAGTCCAGGTAAGTACCCTGCGAATCGAACACCCAGCCGGCAACTTCGCCCGTGGCACCCGCCGCCTGCATTTCGTCCAGATCGGCACGCGACACGAAGCCATCCTTCAGCAGCGGCGCATCGTCGGACATCTGCCCGACACCGACGAAGACCACATCCGCATTCCGCGCAAGGTCCACGACCCGGCGCACCGGGGGCAGAGCATGGAACGCCGCGTTCTCTTCGACCGTGGGGGAAATCACGGGAACCGGCATGGGGTAATGCGGAGCACGCACCTTGTCGGCAATCCGCATCACCACGTCGAAGAACGAGGCCGACCCGTCAGGCGCAATGTTCCCGATCAGACTGACAAGACGGTGCTGCGGGGCCTCCATGTCGACCATTGCGTCGATCATGCCCCGCATCGCCCGACCCGTGCCAAGCCCGATGACCATCGGTTCCGGCATCCGAAGGAAGCGCTCCAACTCGGCCGCGGCAGCGGGGGCGATCGCACGCACCGGATCGGCACCCGGGCCAAGCCCGGGCACAACCCTTGCCCGCGTCAGGCCAAACCGGGCGGTCAGGGCGGCTTCCAGATCAAGACAGGCCCCGATGCGGTGGTGCAGACGGACGTGGATCAGCCCTTCGCTCATGGCCCGGCTGACAAGGCGCTGGGCCCGCTGGCGTGACACGCCCAGTTCCGCTGCGATCTGATCCTGAGTCATCCCGCCGACATAATACAGCCAGCCAGCGCGGGCCGCTTCGTCCTGCGGGGTGGGTTCGGGGTCCGGGCGACTCATCTCTGCCTCTGAAGTTCAGGCGCAATCTGAAAGAATTCGGCGAACTGCGCAAATCTATGGTGCGGGCGCGTGTCGGCAGGCACTTCGGGCGGGGCCGGCTGCATGTGGCTGCCGCCCACGAAATGCCAGACCTGCATCCCGGCCGCCAGCCCCGCCCGCAAGCCCGGCAGGCTGTCCTCGATCACGATGCAGTCCTCGGGCAGCACCTGCATCGCCTTGGCCACATGCAGGAACAAGTCCGGCGCCGGCTTGCCCCGTTCCACCAGACTGGCGGTAAAGGTCACCGGCCCCAACCTGTCCCAAAGCCCGACCCGCCGCAACGACGCCTCGACCCGGCGCGGTGACGACGATGTGGCAACCGCCACTGGCAGTGTCAGCGCGTCAAGGAAATCGTTCACCCCGGGCATGATCGTCAGCCGGTCTTCAAAGGCCCGCAGCAATCGGTCGCGGTACTGCGCCTCAAACCCCGGGGACAGGTCAAGCCCGAAATCCTCGCGGATCGTCTGCATCACGGTGGGGTAACTCCGGCCAAGGAAATGCCGTGCGACAAAGGCCATGTCGATCTGCACGCCAAGGCAGGCCAGTTCTTCGATCAGCATCTGTGCGCTGATGACTTCGCTGTCGATCAGGACGCCGTCGCAATCAAGGATGACAAGTTTCATCCTGCCGCCATAGCGCACAACTGTGCATCAGGCGATAGGGTGGTCGAGAGCATGGCCGCAGAACGGTCCAACCGGGCCCGTCCGCCTTATGCAAGCCAGGGCGGAAGCGCATGCGTCGCATGGCCGGTCACAGCCGCTTCGGCACAGGCGGACAGGCCGCCGAACCTGACCGCCCGGCCGGAAAGGCCGGGGCCGTAATGGGCGTATTTGCCCGAGTTGGTCATCAGTGCGCGGGTACCGGGGGGAAAGACGGGTTCTGAGATTGAACACCAGCACAGATCGGGCAGGATCTGCACGCCAGAAGCCTCCAGCCGGGCCAAGGTGCCCTCGGCCTTCGCCTCTGCCATGACCGCCCGGCCTGCGGTGACAATCGTCGCAACCAAGGTTGACCGCCCGCCCAGCGCATCGGCCAGCGCGCGACATTCGATCAACGAGGCGTGCGGGCTGCCAATCGCCACCAGTTCCACCGCCTCGGGCCCGTCATTCAAGGTAGTCCAGCCTGCCACCATGTCGGCCTTGGTGATGCGGGCATGATCGGCGTCGGGCGCCACGCAATGCGCTTCGGGGGTGACCCCCTCGACATGCAGCATCGGCGCGGCCGAGGTTGTGCCGAACGCCGCGCAGACCGCCTTCAGGTTCTCGGGCGTGGGTCGGGCGGCGGCCACCCCCCGCAACAGCGGAATCCGGTCGGGTGCGGCCTTGCCAGCCAGCCAGCCGAGAAGCGGCCAGAACGCATCGTCAATGCTGTCCGGCAGGTCAACGTCGATGATCCGCCGCGCCTGCCGCGGGCCGTCCAGATAGACCCCGGCAAGCGGCGCGCGCCCAGTCATGGCGATGCACAGGTCAAGGAAGTCCGGGTGTTTGGCCGTACGCGCGCCCAGAACGGTATTGGCATAGATCACCGCGTTGGATTCCGACCAGGCGATGGCCTCGCCTTCGGAGGGGGCGGTGTCCAGAAGATAGGGCGAGCAGGTGAAGGTGGGCTGGCAACCCATGCGGACATAGGCATCCGCCAGCCGTTGCGCCGGGCCGCCGAACAGCGGCGGCACGCCCTGCGCCCGCCAGTTGGCGTGATCAACGGAAATGGCATTCATCGTGGTCGGGATGCAGACCTTGGCCCCCATGTCAGCCATCTTTTCGGCAAATGTCAGATTGGCGGGGCTGGCATAGATGCAGCCGTCGATATGGCCTTGGGTCACGTCGATCAGCCGGGTGGCCCCTTGATTGGCGGCCATGGCGCACAGGATGCGCATGGCCTGTGCCGTCGCCTCGCCCTGCGTGCCGTCCAGCATGGCGCGGTCCGCGGGCGTCAGGTCAAGCGCTGCCGTGGCGGGGGGCGTGACCGGGATCGTCAGGCCATCCGCGGTGATCTCGGTTTCGGTGATGCGGGCGGTCTCCGCCTGCGCCAGCGCGTCAAAGGCATCCCGGGTCAGGCGCAGGACGGGCAGGGGGCGGCCAAACATCGCCGCCCCGATCATCGCGCCCAAAGTTACCACGTCCTCTGGTTCAGCAAACACAAGGGCGGCGGGCGCGTGCCCGTTCAGCACCATGTCCAAAAGCACGCCCGACCCCGTACAGGACCCGCGCGTGCCCGGCATGACAAGGATGCGCCCGGCAATGCTTTGTCCTGCCAGCGGATGGTGCACGTCGATCACCCGGCCCGTTGCGGGGTCAACCCCGCCCCAGAAGCTGATCGGTTCATTGCAGGCCAGAACCTTGCCCGCAGCCTCGCCCGGCAGGATGGATTGCGCCATTCCGGTCATTTGACGACAAACCCATGCGCAAAGGGATCGCGGTCGTCGATGAAGATGGTGTTGTACCCGGTCATGCGTGCCCAGCCAGCGATTGAGGGGATGATGGCCGGTCGGTCCGCAACGGATGCCGCGGCCTCGACCCGGCCCTTGAAGATCGACCCGATGATGGATTCGTGGTGGAATTCGTCGCCCACCGACAGCCTGCCCTTGGCCACAAGCTGCGCCATGCGCGCCGAAGTCCCCGTGCCGCAGGGGCTACGGTCAATCGCCTTGTCGCCGTAGAACACGGCGTTGCGGGCATGGGCACCGGGAACAGTTGGGCTTCCCGTCCATTGGATATGGCTCAGCCCGTTGATGGCGGGATGTTCGGGGTGAACGAAGTCATACTTCGCGTTCAGTGCCGCGCGCAGCTTTGGAGAAAGCCCGATCAACTCTCCGGCCGTGAAATCGGCCATGTCGCGGAAGTTCCGTTGCGGTTCGACAATGGCGTAGAAGTTGCCGCCATAGGCCACATCCACCACAATCTCGCCCAGCCCCTCGACTTCGGCGGTCAGCCCTTCGGCGTGGAGGTAGGAGGGGACGTTGGTCAGGCGCACTTCCTCGACAAAGCGCCCCTCTTGGCGATAGGCGATGTCGACCTTGCCTGCCGGGGCCTCGATGGACAACCGCCCCGGCGCGCGCGGGGTGATCAGGCCGTTCTCGATGCCCATCGTGATTGTTCCGATGGTGCCGTGCCCGCACATCGGCAGGCAGCCCGATGTTTCGATGAACAGCACCGCCACATCGCAATCCTCCCGCGTTGGCGGATAAAGGATCGAGCCTGACATCATGTCATGCCCGCGCGGTTCGAACATCAGACCCGTGCGGATCCAGTCATAGTCGCGCAGAAAGTGGGCCCGGCGTTCCAGCATGTCCGCTCCCATGAGGCGGGGGCCGCCGCCCGCCACAAGGCGAACGGGATTGCCACAGGTGTGCCCGTCGATGCAGGAAAAAGTATGGGTGGTCATCTGGCCTCGGGGTCGGTGGGGGCGAAAGGGACCTGCGTCCCGTGCTAATGCGTGGCGGAGAGGAACTGCCGCAATTCCGGGTCCTTGGGCGCGTCGAACAGCGCTTCGGGTGCTGCGATCTCGGCCATGACCCCCTTGTGGAAGAACGCCACCCGGTCTGACACTTCACGCGCGAACTTCATCTCATGCGTGACAACGATCATCGTCATCCCTTCGGACGCCAGCATCCGCAGCGTGTCCAGCACTTCGCCCACAAGCTGCGGGTCCAGCGCAGACGTCACCTCGTCAAACAGCATGTAATTCGGCGACATGGCCAGCGCGCGGGCGATTGCCATGCGCTGTTGCTGGCCCCCGGACAGCCGCGAGGGGTAGACCGTCAGCTTGTCGCCAAGGCCCACATGGTTCAACTGACGCTCGGCCTCGGCCTCAGCCTCAGCCTTGGAGCGTTTCAGGACCTTCACCTGCGCCAGCATGACATTCTCCAGCACCGTCAGATGCGGGAAAGCATTCCACTGCTGAAAGACGATCCCGATCTTCTGACGCAGCTTGTTGATGTCGGTTGCCTTGGCATGGACTTCGACACCGTCAACAAGGATACGGCCAGAATCGATGGCCTCCAGACCGTTGATGCAGGTCAGCAGCGTGGACTTCCCTGACCCCGATCCGCCGATCACGGTCAGCACCTCGCCCTTCGCCACCGTCAGGTTGATCCCTTTCAGAACCTCCAGCGGGCCAAAGGATTTGCGGACATTCTCGATCTCAATCATTGGACCACCGTTTTTCCAGATAACCGCCAAAGCGGGCAAGCGGGAAGGAGATGATGAAGTAGAACAGCCCGCAGATCATCAGCAGGAACAGCGGCTCTTGCAGGCGGGTGATCAGGGTCTGCGTGGATTTCAGAAGCTCGACCACTTGCACGATGTAGACCAGCGCCGAATCCTTCATCACCCCAAGCGCCAGACCGATCCACGAGGGCAGGGCCACGCGGGTCGCCAGTGGCAGGACGATGCTGGTCATGTCCTGCCCCCAGGTCATGCCCAGCGACCGCGCCGCCCGGCGCAGCGTCTGCGGGACAGACTCGATCGCGCCCCGCACGATTTCGGCACAATAGGCGGCCGTGTAAAGCGACAGCACCCCGCAGGCCACCGTAAAGCCCGAGATGCGCCAGCCCAGCACGGTCGTGACGAAGGCATTGGCCAGCACCAGCTGGATCAGCAGCGGGATTGACCGGAACACATCCAGGACAAAGGTCATCGGCGCGAACCACCACGCGCCGACCTGATAGCGGATCACCCCAAAGAGGATGCCAAGGATCGTGCCGAAAAACACCGAGATCGCGGTGACGATCAGCGTCATCCCGGCGCCTTTGGCCAGAAAGATCAGGTCATTGGCCGTAAGGGCAGTGTCAAACATCGCGCTGCCCCCTCAATACCGGAACAGCCGGGCCGCAAGCAGCCGGGCCGACAGGGTGATTGCCTTGGTCAGCAGGTAGAAGATCACGGCCGCGATGGCGAACAGCTCGAACGTGCGGAAGGTGCGGGCGTTCAGGTCGCTTGTCACGCCATAAAGGTCAGTGTTCATCGCCACCACCGCGCCAAGCGATGTCATCAGGATCGCCCAGACCATCTGGTTGGTCATCGGCAGGAACGAGATCCGCAGCATCTGCGGCATGACGACATGCTGGAAGGCCTGGATCGGCGTCATGCCCAAGGATCGGGCGGAACGGGTCTGCGTATCGGGGATGGCCTTGAGAGCGCCACGAAAGTTCTCGGTCAGGTAGCCAGCGTTGTTGAAGGCAATCCCGATCAGCAGCGACATGTAGGGTGACAGATGGATGCCGAACCCGCCAAGGCCGAAGTGTACCATGTAGATCTGAAACAGCGCCGGGGTGTTGCGGGCAATCTCCACCCATGTCGTGGTGATGGCGGACAACACTCGGTTGCCGGACAGCCGGAACAGCGTCAGCACCATGGCGATGCTGATCCCGATGACCATGGACAGGACCGCGATCTCGATGGTGACAAGCGCGCCTTCCAGCATCTGCGGAAGCGAGTCGAGCGCCTGATTCCAGCGGAAGTTGTAGTTGAACATGGCCGCCCCCGGTCAGTCTGCACAACAGCAATGCGGGGGGTTGCCCCCCCGCACTCTATCAAGCCAACCAGATCAGCGATAGACGCCGGGGATGGTCAGATCAGCCGGCACACCTTCGCCCACCCACTTCTTGTAAAGTTCGGCGTAGCGGCCGGTGCGGACCTGCTGGTTGATGAACAGGTCCATGTAGTTGATCAGGCCATATTCCTCGCGCAGGGTGATCAGCGCGACATAGTCCGGCACCATCGGGGCCTTGTCGACAATCTTGATGCCCGGGAAGTTGCCCGATGCGACATTGGCCTCGGCCACCTCGACGGTCGACACGGTGGCGTCAAGCTGACCCTGGCTCAGGGCAAGGAACACATCGGCCTGGTTCTGGTAGGGCCGGAATTCACCTTCGCCCCACTCCTTGACCTTGCCTTCCAGCCAGATGGCTTCGTAGGTGCCGGCGGTGGCGCCAACGGTCTTGCCCTTCATGCCCTCCCAATTCGCCATCTCGACACCTTCGTTGGCAACGACGGCGTTTTCAAAGGCGTAGTAGGGGATCGAGAAGCCAACCGTCTTGGCCCGCTCCAGCGTGTCCGAGGTCGAGGCGACGGCAACGTCGACCCGGCCCGACATGAGCGCGGGGATCCGCTCGGGGAAGGTGGTTTCAACGACTTCCGGGGTCACGCCAAGGGCTGCAGCCAAATCGCTGCAGTAGTCGACGTCAAAGCCGATTGGGTTGTTGTCGGCGTCACGCGAACCCATGGGCGGGAAATCCAGCACGACCGCACAGCGCAGCGTGCCCGATGCGATGATATCATCAAGTTTGTCAGCCAGAACTGGCATGGCCGCTGCGGATGCGGCCACAAGGCCAGCGATGAAAATCGACGGTTTCATGTATTCCTCCGTGGGTTGGCGTTTCTTGGTTGGGTCAGAAAAGTATCGGGTCTGCATGCAAACAAAGCAATCTTAAAATACATTCTGTATACAGGGCCGGTGGATCAGGGCCGCAGATTGGGCCTGCGGATCAGGCCCGGTATTTCTGGACAGCGCCGGGCAGCTTGTTCCATTCGGCATACCACGTCTTGAACTGCGCAAACTGCCGTTCGGCCCAGCCACGCTGGCTTGGCGTCAATTCATCTGTCGGGTTGAAGTGCAGCCCGTATTCGGCGTTGCCTTCCAAGACCATCAGGTACTTGTAGAATAGCACCAGATCGCACCCCTCATCCCACGACGCCAGCACTTCCAGCGCCTCGCCCAGTTCGGCTGCGCGGGTGCGGGCTTCCAGATCACCCGCTGCCGCCGCCTTGGCCAGAGCCACGAAATGCAGCGTCTCTTTCGGGATCACGTTGCCGATGCCGGTGATGGTGCCCGCGGCCCCGCATTTGACATAGCCATGATACACCCCGGTATCGACACCGGCCATCAGGATGACACCGTCATCAGCGCTGGTGATGTGTTCGGCGGCATAGGTCATTGCCTTTGCCCCACCGAATTCTTTGAAGCCCACAAGGTTGGGATGCTCGGCCCGCAGGGCGAAGAACAGGTCTGCCTTGGTTTCAAAGCCGTAGTAGGGGCTGTTGTAGATCACCGCCGGCAGCTCTGGCGCAGCGGCAAGCAAAGCCTTGAAGTGGTGGCGTTGTGCCACCGGCGACGCCCCGCGCGACAGAACACGCGGGATCAGCATCAGACCCGCCGCACCCACCTTTGCCGCGTGCGCCGCATGCGCCACGGCGGTCGCGGAGTTCACGGCGCCGGTCCCGACGATCACCGGAAGCCCGGCCTGAACCAACCGCTCGACCCCTTCCATGCGCTGCGCATCGCTCAGGAGCGGCCAGTCGCCCATCGACCCGCAGTAAACCACGGCCGACATGCCCGCCGTCATCAACTCCTCCGCCTTGCGCACAAGGGCGTCGAAATCGGGACGGCGGTCTGCCGTGCAGGGTGTCATCAGCGCGGGAATGACGCCTGTGAAAATCGCGGTATCCATCCAAACCTCCTGCCTGTCCGGGTTCGGCATGGAGTGACCGTGCGGTCCGTCAGCCGAAACTGACGCCACAATATCATTTGTATTTTATTTGTCGACAGGAGAGTCATGGCCGTTACAGGGCGATGTCCTGCCGTTCGTCACGCGCGAAAAGCTTCTGGATCTGGCGCACGATCTGGTCGGCATGGGCGCGGGCGATCCGGTCACACAGGTCCACGTCGCGGGCCGCAATCGCGGCGATCATCGCCTCGTGCTCTTCAACATATTCAATCGGCAGGCGGTCGTCGAAGGAATGGTAGTACAGGCGCAGAATGCGGCGCCCATCATCCAGAAGGCGCTGCGTCAAGGCGGTGTAATAGGGGTTTCGCCCGGCCTCGGCGATTGCCGAATGCAGGTCACGGTTCGTGGCCACCATCGCCAGCGCATCCTGTGCCGCGACCGAAGCCGCATAGCGGGCCTGATGCGCGCGGATCTTTTCCAGATCGGCCGGGCGATGATACTGCGCCGCCAGACGGGTGGTCACCCGGTACATCAGGGTAATCGCATCGTAGAAGGTGTGCAGGTTCAGCACGTCGATGTTCGACACCATCGTGGACCGGTTGGGCAGCGTTTCGATCAGCCCTTCCCCCGCCAGCCGGACCAATGCCTCGCGGATCGGGGTGCGGGACATGCCGAACCGGTCGGCAAGGTGCACTTCGTCAATCGGACTGCCGGGTGGCAGCTTCAGATCCAGGATCTCATCCCGAAGCATCTCGTAGACGACCTTGACGCCCGAACCGCGCTTGCGTTCGGGAAAGGTGGTGACTTCAACCTCGGCCATTGCTCAGGTGTCCTGACGTTTCAGAAAACATGTTGTCGACCGAAAAAATACAACGCCTTCCCAAGCATATCAACTCTGAGATGATCGCCCTGAATCCGGCGCGACAAATGGCGTGAAACGTTGTCCGGGCACAACGAGCCGGACCGGGCGGTGCGGTACCCTTACCCCAAACCAATGGACCGCACAGGAGATTGCCATGATTACCAGACGCGCTGCACTCATGGGGGCTGCGATGGTTGCAGCCTCGCCCTACATCATCAAGACCGCGACTGCCGAAGAGCTGATGGACACCTCCACCGCGGCGCCCGTTGATCTGACACATATGACCCGCCGCAAGGTCAAGCTGGTCGCCCCGCCCTTCGTCCATCCGCATGAACAGGTGGCGACGGTCGAGCCGCAGATCATCGAATTCGAGATGAAGATCATCGAAAAGGAGATGCAGGTGGATGACGATGCCTGGATTCAGGCAATGACCTTCAACGGTTCCGTCCCCGGCCCGCTGATGGTGGTGCATGAAGGGGACTACGTCGAACTGACGCTGTTCAACCCGCCCGAGAACATGATGCAGCACAACATCGACTTTCACGCCGCAACCGGCGCGCTGGGTGGTGGGTCGCTGACACTGGTGAACCCCGGTGAAAAGGCCGTGCTGCGGTTCAAGGCCACGCGACCGGGGGTGTTTGTCTATCACTGTGCGCCCGGGGGGCCGATGATCCCGTGGCATGTGGTGTCGGGCATGTCGGGCGCGATCATGGTTCTTCCGCGTGACGGTCTGAAGGACCATCTGGGCCGGCCGGTGTCCTATGACCGGGTCTACTACATCGGCGAAAGCGACTTCTATATTCCCCGCGGGGAAGATGGCGCGTTCCTGCGCTTTGCCGATGCCGGTGAAGGCTATTCCGACATGCTGGCGGTGATGAACGGCTTGATCCCGTCGCATGTGGTGTTCAACGGCCGGGTCGGCGCGCTGACCGGTGACAAGGCCCTGACGGCCGATCAGGGCGAGACGGTGCTGTTCATCCACAGCCAGGCCAACCGCGACAGCCGACCGCATCTGATCGGCGGCCATGGCGATCTGGTCTGGGAAAGCGGCAAGTTCAACAACCTGCCAGAGCGCGACCTTGAAACATGGTTCATCCGCGGCGGGTCTGCCGGGGCGGCGCTTTATACCTTTCTTCAGCCGGGCGTGTACGCCTATGTCAATCACAACCTGATCGAGGCGGTGAACCTTGGGGCGACCGCGCATGTCATCGTGGGCGGTGACTGGAACAACGACCTGATGGAACAGGTTGTGGCACCTGTCGAATACAACGTGCTGCATGAAGGGCGCACCGCGCTGCCGTGATCCTTTGGATGACCACAGACCGGCGGCCCGGATCTTCGGGCCGCCGTCCTTTTCTGCGACGGGATGCCCCCCATGAAAGCCCTGCCGGTCCTGATCCCGTTTGTCGTGCTTGCCGGGTTGGCCACTTGGCACTTTCCTGTGACAATCCCGTTCCGCATACCGGAAACCGCACTGCCCGAAACCGTGGTGATCGCGGCGGGCACTCAGGCCTACCGCCCCGCGGGTGAGTTCCGGCAAGGCACCCGGATCGTCGATGCTCCACTTCAGCAGGACGCCGCCCCGCGGCTGGAGATCATGAAACATCAGGTCTCGGCACAGGACTATGCCCTCTGCGTCAGGGCCGGGGTCTGTCAGTCGACAGACGTGACCGGGACGGCAAAGGTGGCGCAAACCAATGTCAACTTCACCGATGCGGCTGCCTATGCAGCATGGCTTTCAGACCAGACTGGCAGCCTGTGGCGGCTGCCAACCGATGCCGAATGGTTGCGCGCGGCGGGCGAGCGGGGCTTTGATGACGGGTTTGACGCCGCCGCCAACGGGGCCGACCCGTCCCGCCGCTGGATTGCCAGCTACCAGCGCGAAGTGGCCTTGCGGGGCGAGGCTGACCTGACCCTGCACCCCTTGGGGCATTTTGGCGTGAACGATCTGGGCGTGGCCGATATCGCCGGCAATGTCTGGGAATGGACGCAGACCTGTTTTCAGAACGGCACCCTGACCGCCGATGGCTCTGCCATTGCCACAAGGTCAGACTACTGCGGTGTCCGCGCTGTGCAGGGCAAGCATCGGGCCTTTGTGATCGACTTCATCCGCGACGCCCGGTCAGGCGGTTGCGCGGCAGGGGTCCCGCCGGATTTTCTGGGGTTCCGGCTGGTGCGGGAGGGCGGGGACTAAGCGCCACGGTGTGGCCCGGCAACCTGAACGGTTTCTCAACAGAAAAGCGGCCCCGTTTTCCGGGGCCGCTTTTGGGTCGCCATCTTAAACCTTATTGCACGACTTGCGCGACCAGCGGTTCAAACCGGGTTTTGGCCTTGCCCTTCAACGTGACTGCCGCCACCGCGTCCAGATTGACCGGTGCTCCGGCCTGGATCAGCGCGACCATGCCCATGGTGAAGTGCGGCGTGCACTTGACGCCATACAGACCCTCGGTGGTGATGGTCAGAACATAGTCCTTGCCGAAGTCGCTTTTGAACACCTCCACCCCTGCGGGCAGCATGTCCTTGATCGCCTCGACATTGTGCCCCTTGTCGGTAGCAAGGAAGGTCACGGTGTCACCCACGGCGGCGCTGACAAAGGCCGGCTCGAACACCATCGCTCCTTCTGCCCCCTTGTTCAGCATCTTCACATCGAAGTTTTCTGCTTGGGCAAGGGTGCCAAGTAGCAGGGTTGCCATGCTGGCCATGATCAGTTTCGAAAGCATCGTCTGTCCTTTCCGGGAACGCTAGCGATTGGTCTTGCCCCCATTCTGGTCTAGGCTGCAGCCCGGGTCGTTGTGCTGCCACAACATCGGAGTGACTGTTTGCACAAACTTGACGAAAGCCTGCTGGCCAACCTGCCGCCCTTTCGCAAACTGGCCCGGTCGCAGATCCGCGAGGTTCTGGATGCGGCCCAGTCCATCCGGTTTGATGCCGGCGCTGCGGTGTTCAGCGAAGGCATGCCGGTGGACAGGTTCTACCTGCTGCTTGATGGCCACATCCGCGTTGTGCGCACCACAGCCGGGGGGGACCAGATCATTGTTCTGCATATCGCACCGGGCCAGCTGTTCGGCATTGGCGCAGCACTGGGGCGCACGACCTATCCGGCAACGGCCATGACAGCGGATGACTGCATCGTGCTGGCCTGGCCCAACCATCTGTGGGCAAGCTTCACCGCGCGGCACGATGGCTTCGCGACCGAGACCTACAAGGTGGTCGGCGAACGGGTGGGCGAGATGAACACCCGCCTTGTCGAACTGGCCACCCAGCAGGTTGAACAGCGCATTGCCTGCGCCATCCTGCGGCTGGTCACCCAGATGGGCCGCAAGGTCGAAGGCGGAATCGAGATTGGCGTGCCGATCACCCGGCAGAACCTGTCGGACATGACCGGCACGACCCTGCACACCGTCAGCCGCCTATTGTCAGGCTGGGAACGCGATGGCATCGTGGCGTCAGAGCGGCGCAAGATTACCGTGACCGCCCCGCACCGGCTGGTCGAACTTAGCGGGGTTGGCCCGTAGACCCTGCCTTGCGGTGGTAGTCGGCGGTCGAGGTGGTCAGGATCGCGCCCGACGCATCCACAACCAACCGTAACCGCCGGTTTGCCGAGAAGAAGGTCAGGCGGAACCGGCCTGCATCCTCACCCTCGCCCTTTTCGCACAGGCTGGTGACAGCGCCGCTGCGCAGCTGTTCGCGCAGCACCTCCGGGTCAAGGCGCAAGCCCTTTGCCACAATGCCGGGGTCGATGGTGATGGTGCCGTTTTCAAAGGTGATGGCGGTCACGGGCTGGGTCGCTCCTCACGTGCGGGCGGTTGACGGGGCGGCGTTGGGCTTGCGGCGGGCCGGGTTCGGCCAGGCAAGGATCGGGGCAAAATGCCAGAGGAACAGGATAAAGCCAAACGTCCAGAAGGCAGCTGCAGTCCATAGCCCAGACGCTTCGGGGGACATGGCCCGCACTCCAGCCGCCAGCACCACGGCACCGAATGCCAGCGCCAGCACCAGACCCGCCTCCGTCGGGCGTCCCGTATGGCCAAGCGACGCCCGCATCATCACCGCAAGCGTCATCCCCCCGATGCCGCCGATGCCCAGAAGATGCAATCCGGTGGCGGCTGGCAGGATGCCAAGGGCTGCCAGCCCGATGCCCAGCAGCCCGGCGGCCACAAAGGCAAAGGCGACATGCAGCATCAAAAGCAACGGCTCGCGCCAGACTCGCCACCCACACCACCGCAGAAGGCGCGCAAGCTGCAGCGCCCCTGCAAGCATCAGCCCGACCCCGGCAAGCTGCGTCTGGGGCGCGACCACCCAGCAGGTCAAGGCAAGGGCTGCCAACACCAGACTGCCCGCATCAAACCGCGCGAAGGGCACCGGAAGTGCGCCCGGCCCGCGCTTGGCCAGCCAGTTGCGGGTAAAGCTGGGAAGGATCCGACCCCCGATCAGCAAGATCAGCAGCGCAACGGTCGCAAACCCCAACCTGCGGCCAATATCGGCCTGACCCCTGCTCATTGCTTCAAGATGAAAGATGACATTGGCCACCAGATACAGCAGCACGGGCCCCACGACTTTCAGGTTGCCCCAGTTTCGCCCGGCGATGATCTCGGTCGCGACCATCGCCCCGATCACCGCCATGAAAGCGCAGTCCACCAGCATGACCACGACCGGCCACGGCCCAAGCGCGACTATCACCCGCCCCGCCAGCCACAACACCGACAACGCAACCAGCGGCCAGCCGCGCGTGGGCATCCGCCCGGTCCAGTTCGGGATCGCCGTGAACAGAAATCCGGCGATCACCACCGACGTATAGCCGAACAGGAGTTCATGGATATGCCAGTCGGTCGGCGAAAACGGACCGTTCAGCGTGACAGCGCCCGACCGGATCGCCATCCACAGCGGCACGACAACCACGGCCCAAAGACCGGCCAGCAGGAACAGCGGCCGGAACCCGTAGCTGAACAGCGCAGGGCCGGCGAAGGGCGGGCGAACGGGTCGGTTCATGGCATGGTCTTTCAAAGTTCTGGCCCGGCAAGGGGGCTGTGGTCACTTCGTGCAATCAGTGCGGTGCCCCAGAGCGGCGGCCCGCAACTCGGCGCGAAACTCGGCTTCGTCCAACCCGTATTCCAGACAGGCGTCGATGACCGTGTGAAACGGGGTGATGGGGCAGCCAAAGCACAACATGCGGCGTGACAGGAACACCGCAGCCGTCTGCGGCCACTGGTCAAACAGCAGGTGCAGCGACAGGTCGGGGTCGTCCAATCTTGGCGCGCGCATGGTGGCTCCGCTGCGGCGATTGTGCCGCAGCTTCATCCTGTGCCGCCGCGCCCCCTTGGTCGTTGTGCTGGAACAACGTCCTGCAATGTCAGGCCCCTGCGCTGCCGCGCCCCAACCCCGCGTGGCACCCGTACCGCCGCAAAGTTCCCGGTAGGCTCGGACCTTGGCACCGGCGGAAAGGAGGAGAGCCGTGATGCGACTGCGACCCTGCAGCAGGGGCGCTTAGAGCGGTCAGGGCAGGGGAGGGATCACGGCGGCGGTATCAGGACGATCTTTCCGATGTGGTGCTTGTCCTGAAACACCCGCTGCGCTTGGGCGATCTGGTCAAGCGGAAAGGTGGCCGCCAGCAACGGCCGGATCTCGCCCCTTTCGATGTACGAAATCAGGTTGGGGAAAACCGGGGCATCCCATGCTGTGCAGCCGACCATCGTGATGTCCTTCAGATACATGTCGCGCATATCCAGCTCGACAACCGGCCCTGCGATAGCCCCCGACGACACATAGCGCCCGCCGCGCTTCAGCACCTTCAGCATCGGGCCAAAGCCAGCCCCGCCCACGTTGTCGATCACGACGTCGACGCTTTCAGCCCCAAGGATCGCACCCGGATCGTCGTCGCGACCAAGGACACGCGATGCGCCAAGCGCCGCGATCTGCGCTTGTTTCGATGGGCTGGTGATGGCGATCACCTCGGCCCCCCGGCGCCGCAGAAGCTGCACCAGCGCCGACCCAACGCCCCCCGACGCGCCGGGGACCAGAACCCGGTCGCCACGCCTTACACCGGCGCGATGCACCATGTTCTCGGCGGTGCCATAGGCGCAGGGGATGGTGGCCAGTTCGGCATCGCTCCAGTCGCAGTTTACGGCAAAGGCCTCGCTTTCGGGGACTGTGACATATTGCGCGAAGGCCCCGGCAAAGTCGGTCCCAAGCCAGACGGTATCCATGCTGTCAAACCCTGACTTGCGCATGCAGGACCGGACGAGAACCCGCTGACCGATACGACCATGGTCGCCGCCCGGCCCCACGGACACCACGCGCGCGCAACAGTCGGCACCCTGGATCAGAGGAAACGGAACCGATCCGTTCCAGCCGCCGTCCTGCCGATCGTCCGTAATTGACGTGGCGCCGGTGCCATCCTTCACTGACGCGGCATACCAGCCAAGCCGGGTGTTGATGTCGGTGTTGTTTATCCCCGCAGCGCCGACGGCCAGCAAAACCTCACCCGGACCCGGCACCGGGACAGGGACCTGCCGGTAGTCAAGCCGGTCATAGCCACCAGTACCGGTCGTCACGACGGCCATCATGAAGCCCTGACCCAAGGGCGCCGCGTGCTCCGCAGGGTCGTGCTGCATCCCGTCGCTCCCCTTGGCTGCATGGGGCCAGAGTCTAGGTGGCCTGCGGGCGGTTGTCGACGGCGCGACTGGTCGATATGGGCCTGCCGGGCCCCAGATTTCGTGTTGCGGATAGTGTACCCTGTTGCAGGGGCTAGGCTGGGGTTGGGCGGGCGATGAAAGCCGTCCTCTGGGATCAGCACGTCAAGGCAGCCACGGCCGGTGCAACATTGGAGATGCAGATGAACAAACGTCTGGCGATTGCGCTTGGTGCCTTTGTGGTCTGGATCGTGATTACCGTCTTTGTCGGCAAACTTTTCACCGCGGGCGACGTCAGCTTGCAAGAGATGATCTCCCGGGGCATCGGCTGGACATGGTTCCTTGCCGGGGCGTTCATCCTGTCGGTCTGTCTTTGGCAAGGCTGGAACGATGTCGGGCTTGACCGTGGCTTCGGCTTGCGTGACGGGCGCCTCGCCTGGCTGCCGATGGTGTACATTCTTGGGGCGCTGGCCTTTGCTGTCGTCCTTGGCCTGCCGCCCGCGACGATCCTGTTCTTCGTGCTGATCAACTGCCTTTTCGTCGGGTTTTCCGAGGAACTGATGCTGCGCGGCGCGGTCTTGCAGGCGTTTCGGCACAGCGTTTCGATCTGGCCTGCGGTGTTGCTGACCTCGGTCGTCTTTGGTGCCATGCACAGCATGAATGTCTTTGTCACCGGCGATCTGAAGGCGGCGCTGATCCAGTCTACGGCCGCGTTCCTGTCCGGGCTGATGTTCATTGCGCTGCGGCTGCGGTCAGGGTCGCTCTGGCTGCCGATCGCTGTCCATGCCCTTTGGGACTTCGCCACCTTTACCTTGAGCGGCGCGACCCACAACATGTCCCATGGCAACCTGCCCAGCGAAGCGGCCACGGTTCCTGACCCATCGGGGCTTATGCAGCTGATACCGGTCCTTCTGGTGCTGCCGAACGGGATTTACGGACTATGGCTGATGCGGAATATCGGCCAGACCCACGTGCATCCGGAAGCCTGATCTGCCGCTTGCCACCGGATCAGTCAGCCCCGGCAAACTGCCGGGCCAGTTTGAACGGCCCGCTTCCCAGGCTGGGTGGCAGGTGGTCATGTGGCAGGGCTTCTTCAAAGTCGGGGGCCGGGTAGGCGGAAACAGTGACCGTGCCGTCATCGCCGATCTCGATCCAGGTGACGGTCTGCGGGCTGGTCTCCCCCTGGCCGATCAGCTTGCGCGGCCCGTTGCCAAGCGCGCCTTGCGCGACGAACAGGATACCGCCCGCCGTGCCGCTGTAGAAGGCATGCTGGTGGCCGGACAGCCAAAGGTCGACGCCCGCAGCCTTGGCCAGATCGAACAGGGCAGGGTCGGCCAGCACATCGCCCTCTCGGCCCTGGCTGATCGGCATCAGCGGGAGATGGCCGTAAAGGACCACACTGTCATGGCGCGGGCCTTCGTCGGCAAGGATGCGGCGGAGCCAGTCCATGTCGGCTTCGGCAAGGGGGCCGGACCTTGTGGCATCCATGCCGACCAGCAGCACGCCGCGCAGGGATACGGCACTCCGAAATGGCCAGTCCTTGATGTCGATCGCGGTCAGGTCGGGCACCCGGCCGGACCATGCGGCTGCAAACGCCACACGCTCAGCCTCGAACCCGGGATAGGCCGAGGCATCATGGTTGCCCGGTGTGACCAGCAGCGGCAGGCCCGCTTGCGCAAGGGGGTCGCTGACGGCGGCGTGAAAGCTGGCCCACATCGCGGCCAGTTCACCTTCCGTCAGCTTCGGGCTGCCGCGCTGTCCGGCGACCATGTCGCCGGTGCTGATCACCAGATCCGGGCGGCGGGCGATGATCGCGGCCACGCCACCCGTGACCGCGGCACCATAGTCGGTAGACCCATAACTGCCGTTCAGGTCCGAGATGACGGCAATCTTCAGCGGCTCTGCCTGTCCCGGGCCGGCCAGCCACAGCAGCAGCAGCAGGGCCAGCCTCACGGTGCCCCGCAATCTACCGGTTCTGGGGTGGCGGTGCCGGTCAAGAGGAAGGCCTCCGGGTCAAGGTCGAACTGGATCACGCCCGCCTGACACTGCATTCGCAAGGTGGCGGCGGCAAGCAGGGTGTTCTTGACCAGTTGCGCAAATTGCCGATCCGACAACCCGAACGAGGTCTTCAGGTAGGCATGGAGCGGCCCTTCGGCCTTCAGGTCCGCCTCCAGCGCCATCAGCTGCCGCCACGTCGCCGCGGGGAAGTGGTGGATGTCATCCAGCATGCCGGTGGATTTGGCGAAGTTGGCATATTCCACGCGCCCGCCAGCATCATTGTCGTTCAGGTGGGTGCGTTTGATGCGCACCGCACCAGCGGGCAGCGGCTCAGTCTCGTCCCCGTGCGCCACGGCCTTGCGCGACTTAACCGCGCCGTTTTCGACCCAGTACCAGTGTTCCACATAGTCGATGTTTCCGACCCGGTCCTGCTGGCTGAGAATGAAGTCCAGGAGCACGATCTGAGTCAGGTCGGCCATCCAGAAGACGATCTGGCGCGGGTCGGTATTGTCGCCCATGTCGCGCTTGATCTGCGGGTCTTTCAGGGCTTCGGCCATACCCTCGGCAACAGCTTCGGCCAGGGGTTTCTGCGACCGCAGTGCAAGGAACGGCGCCGTGGCCTGAAAGTCATAGTTCTGCCCCTCGCCCCAGCCCGAGGCACGGGTGCCGTTGAATTCGGAATTGTACCGGCTGCCGGTGCTGCGCAGCATCACGCCGTAAAGGGCGCTGCGGTCCGCTGTGAAAAGATCATCGGTGGGTGTGTAGGCCCCGGGCTTGTCATCAGCCGCGACAAGAACCTGCCAGCCAGAACGGTTCATGTCTGACGAATGGCTGTGGCCCGAGATGGCGACGCCTGGGCGGGCGACTTCGGAAAGGTGCATCCCGCGGTCCATGCTGCGCCAGACGGCGGGCGGAACGCCGATCTCGGCCCCAAGAAACCGCGACAGATGGTAGTAAAGCAGGGGTGAGGCCGAGAAGGTTCCAGACGTGCCCTTGGCGTTCATCGTGGGCTTGAATTTCGCCAACTCACCCGCGCCAAGCCCTTTGGCATCCTTGCCTTCGGGGCAGGCGCGGGTCTCGAATGCCGCGCGGTCGCCCGCATAGGGACCATCCGAGATGTCATGGACGATCATGCCCGGGCTTGTGCTCCACGTCTTGGGGCAAAGGGCAACCGTGGGTACGTAAAGGTCGATCGCGCAGAACGCTTCTTCGCGGGCCAGATCGTCGCTGGAATAGGCCGCGCCCGGCATCGGGGCGATGCGCACGCAGCGCTCGACCACGCCGTTTGGGCTGGTGAACAGGGTTTCAAGCCCGATCACACTGTCATTGGCCTGCGACGCAGTGGCCATCAGACAGGTGAGGACGGCAGAACGGAGCATCGCGGGCCTCGCCTACTTCGGGCAGATCGCAGCCATTTCGGCGGCGGTCAGCGTCAGGGATGGATTGAAGTCGAAGGTGTCGAAGTGGTGGTCGATCCACGCATCGCAGCCATCCGAGCATTCGGCCCCGTTGCGCGCCTCGTTCCAGTAGGCCTTGGCGCGGTCCTCGCTCCAGCCGCAGAACTGCACCAGTGCCATCGCGGAAATCGCGCCCGAGGAATGGACGCCCCACATGCAATGCACGACCAACGGGCCGCGACCGGGGGTTTTGATGATGTCGTGAAGCTCTTGCATCACATCGGCAGGGCGGGTCGATTTGCCGGGGGCATAGCTCATCTTGCCGCTGTCACAGCTTGTGCTGCGATAGTCGGTGTTCTTGCCGAAATCGATATAGCGGGCGCTGGAAAAACCCGCCTTGCACAGTGCCTTGCGCTGGGCGTCAGACAGACCCGTGCGCCCCTTGTCGCCGCCACTGAACCCGGCGCGGTAAAGGACGCCGGACAGGACAGGGCGGAAGAAGGCCATCCCCTCGGCGGGCGAGTGCCCGCGCCCGACCAGTTCTGACTGACTGGGGCCACCATCGCGCGCGGTATAGCCTTCGGCATGGGCCAGGGACATGCTGCACAACAAGAAAAGGCCTGACAGAAGCGCCCAAAGCCCGGCTGACTGCATGGGTCTTTCTCCGATTGACGTTCGTTGCTTAGTCATCAGCAAAGAGCGCGCGCCACAGGACGGCACCAAGCGCGGCCCCGGCCAAGGGGGCGATCCAGAACAGCCAAAGCTGTGCAAGGGCCGGCCCATCGGCAAAAAGCGCCACCCCGGTGGACCGCGCCGGATTGACCGAGGTGTTGGTCACCGGGATCGAGACAAGGTGGATCAGCGTCAGGCACAGCCCGATGGCGATGGGGGCAAAGCCTGCGGGTACGCCTTTTGCCGTGGCCCCAAGGATCACGATCAGGAAGAAGGCGGTCAGCACGACTTCGATCACCAGCGCCGAGGTCAGGTTGAACCCACCCGGCGAGGCCGCGCCGTAGCCGTTCGACGCAAATCCGCCCACGCCGGCAAAATCCGCCTTGCCCGAGACGATGACATACAGGACCACTGCAGCCGCCACTGCGCCGACCACCTGCGCAACCCAGTAGGGGATCAGATTGCGCATCTCGAACCGGCCGGCCAGCGCCAGACCGAGGCTGACCGCCGGGTTGAAGTGTCCGCCCGAGATGCCGCCGACGGCATAGGCCATGGTCAGGACCGTCAGGCCAAAGGCCAGCGAGACGCCGAGCAGGCCGATCCCCACATCCGGAAAGGCCGCGGCAAGGACGGCGCTGCCGCATCCGCCAAATACCAGCCAGAAGGTGCCGAAGGCTTCGGCAGCAAGAGGTCGCAACATAGGGTTTTCCTTGATTTCGGGTGCTGCCTGTTGGGTTCGAAGGCGCCCCGCTGGGCGCCCTCGGGTTGGTCGAGGTGGCGCGCTACAGTCGACCGCCGCGGGCCGAGATCACCTCGCCGCTGTCGCGCATGGTACAGACCATGTGCTCATGCCCGACTGCAGCCTCGATTTCCCATTCGTGCTTGCCGGGGGATCGGGATTTGATGATGTGCACATGGTGGGAACTGACGTCGAAGTTGGTGGCCACCAGATCGGTGCAGCCCCTGATCGCCATCGGCGGCGCCCGGTCGCTTGCCGCAGTCCGACGATGGGCGACGCTGTTTTCACGTTCCGCATTGCCCGCCTGCCAGCCTTCGGCACAGTCGCGGGAGCTTTCCGTGTAATCGTAGCCATGCAATCCGTCGCGGTAGCAGGTCTCGAAGTCGGCGGCGTGGCTGCCGCTGGCAGGCTCGTACCCTCCCCTGTAGTGGTGCTTGTTGTGAAGGACCGCCGCAAGGCCGAGCAGTGCCGCCGCCGCCGCCACCTTTTCGTCATGGCTCATCTCGGCCGCAGCCGGGGCCGCGGACAGGTGAAGACAGGTCGCGGCTGCTCCGAGCCACATGATTGCGTGTTTCATCTTCAGGCCTCCCATGTTGATCGATTTCCTGCGTGGACACGGGCAATGCCCGCCGACCTGCCGGAAAGCCTATGGGAGCGTTGGGATGGCCACTATCCGCTATGCGAAATGGGTCGTTACGCGAAACGGGTCTTTCGCATCGCAATGTCAGGCCACGTTGCCTTGTGGGTGAAACCCCAAGTCGAACGCAGGCAATAGCGCGCCTTGACTTGGCTGATGCCAGATACATCTGAAATTTAATGATTGCGATTTTCGCATGCTGCGCTGAACCTGTCGTTCTGATTGCTCATTGCTTCGGGCGGCAGGGATTTTTGGCGCAGCTGTCCGGTTTGCGAAATGCGGGGCCACAGCATTTGCGGACTGCTCGCAGGAAGTCTCGACCGGAGGGTGGGTTTGGTTGGTGGTGTGACTTCGTTTCCAACTTCTTATGCGGCGCTCCGGTGGTGACAGGTTTTTCGCAAACGGGTTGATACAGCGTGATTTTCGACACTCCCACCAACTACCGGGTGCAGCGTGCGACGACTGCGCAAAGCGATGTCGCGCGGCGATCAATCATGTTTACCGAAAGTCTCCGGCTTGCAATCCATGGCCGGAATGGAGCGATCACAACCGAATTGCTGACGATCGGCACAAGTGGTCTGACCATTGGTCGCGTGGTGTCAACCGGACACGAAATCGAGTTGCGCGAAGCAGACAACATCACCTTTCTGCTGCCTCGCGCTGGTCGGCTGGATATTCATGTCAGCTCCAAGAACTATGCGGTCTATTCTGGGCGGTTGACGGCATTCCGGCCGACCGACCGTCGCACCAGATCAGTGGCCGATCCGATTGCAAATTTTCACGCGGCAACCCTTCAGGTCCCGATGGCGCGGATGCGTGACTTGGCTTTGGCCGCCGATACAACGACTGATCGCGCCTTTCCACAGGATGGTGTCGCCTTTCAGGGCGAGGTTGGGCTGTTTCTGACCCGCAGCCTTCCGCAGCTTGCCGACACATTGTTCCTGCGCCCCTCGCTGGCCATACCGCCACGCGCAATCGAGGCAATCGTCTACCTGATCGACGACCAGCTTTGCGAACTGATCGAAATGCAGGCCGTCCATGCTTCGTCACGACGCATTCTTCCGGCCCTACACCGCGTTCGGCAAGCTGAAGACCTGATGCATGCCCAAAGCGATGACCCGGTGTCGATCATGGAAATCGCGCAGGCGCTGGGTGTCAGCCTTCGCAGCCTGCAACTCGCCTTCAATGAGGTTTATGGCGGCCTGAGCCCGCGCGACTATTTGACCCGCATTCGGCTGGACAAGGCGCGAAAGCGGCTTTTGTCGGCGAATGGCGACGGTCAGGTGACCACGATCGCGCTGGAAAGCGGCTTCTTTCACCTCAGCCGGTTTGCCCAAGCTTATGCGCGGACTTTTGGCGAGCGGCCAAGCGAAACCTTGGCTCGTCGCCGCGTCTGATCCCGGTGATCTGGCGACAAAATCCGCTCCGGATTCAGTCGATGCCTATTCCGCAGGGCACGGCCAATGCGCGGGGGCAGTCAGACCGGCGGGCAGAATGGTTGCCGCATCGCCGCAGGCAAGATCGAGTTGGGTCTGTTCCAGACCGACAACCCCTGACAAATCCACAGCTTCAAATCGTGTCCGCAGCAGGAAGGCACCCGCAAGATTTGCCCCATCCATCTTCGCCCCGGTAAAGTCAGTGCGCGGCAGGATTGCGTCGTGGAGATTGGCGCCCGACATCTGCGCATCGCTGAAGTCGTTGCGATAGAAATCGCCACTGTTCAGGTCGGCATCCGTGAGATCAGCCCCGACGAAGCTGACACGCAAAAACTCGGCCTTGACGAACCGCGCGCCCTGCAACTTTGCCTCGCTGAAATCCGACCGGCTGGCCAGTGACTTTTCAAAGTTCGCCCCGGTCAGATCGGCCCCGGCGAACGAGGTTCGCACCAGTTCGCTGCGCTGCATGTTTGACCCGGCAAGCAAGGCGCCTTTGAACCCGGTGCCTGACAGAAACGCCCCTTCGAAGTTGCTTGCTGTCAGGTCGGTGCCGTTCAGAATAAGCCGCTCTTTCAAGCAGCCGGTCCAATCCACCGCCGGACCTGGATAGTCACCGCACCCCGCATGGGCTGGCTGCGGGACCACAAGCACCGTTAGCACGATGGCCAATGACAGCCCGACCCATCCGAAAGACTTGTTTGCAGTATTGCCCATGACATTTCCTTTGGCAGGTATGAAACTCTACCACCCGGCCGTTGCATCTCGCCAGCCTCTCGCAGCGAGATGCCTGAAAGTTGTTCCTGGAAACACCAACGCTATCGCCCAGTTCAGTCTTCAGCCGGTTCGAAGACCTCAAGCGAACCGATGCCCTTCAGGTCGTGAATTCCGCGGCTGACAAACCGGAGGCTTGGCGCCAAGGAACGTGCCGCTGGTCCGACGCAGATCGTGGAACCAAGCCGGGCGTTCAATGCTTCCAGACGGGCGGCAGTGTTGATCGCTGTCCCATAGGCCGTGTAATCGCGCCGCGTGTCGCCCCCGACATCGCCGACAATCACTTCACCGGTCTCGATCCCGATGCGGGTGCGCCCAAGGCCAAGGGAGTGGGGAATGGGGCGCATCCGAAACTCTTCGGTGAATTTCTGGATCTGCTGTGCGGCCTCGATGGCGCGCACCGCGTGGTCGGCCAGATCGTTCGGCGCGTTGAACATGGCGTTCACGGCATCGCCGACGTACTTGTCGATCGTTCCGCCGGCAGCGGTGATGATCGCACTGACGCCCTGAAAATAGTCCTGAAGCAGGGCCACCACATCTTCCGGGCGTTGTGCGAGGGCCATGGCGGTAAATCCCTCAAGATCGGTGAAAAGGAATGTCACTGTGCGGCGTTCGCCTTCCACGCGCGACACACCGGGTTTGCTGACAATGCGATCCACAATCTCGGGCGCCAGACGCTGGCGGAATTGCGCGACGACCGCAGCGGCCCGGCGTCTGGCGACAACCGCCAAGGTGGTGGCCGAGATGACTGTCGCTGACATCAGGGCGATCGCGGGCGAAGCAGGGTCAACCAACAAGGACGCGCCGTGCAGCACGGCAAGACACCCGGCGACCCACAGCCCGGCCGCTATGCCGGCTGTTCCCAACGATCTGCCGGGTGCCAAACGCCAACCGAGAAATACGCCTAGGATTGCCATCAGCGACCGTGCCGCCGCCTCGACGACAGGCGCTGTATCTGGCCGCAGGGGCACTGTGCCTGCCATCATCGCGGTGACTGCATCCGCCGTGATCTGAACGCCCGGCGTGACCGGATTTGCCGCCGTTGGGCGCAATGTCCCCAGTTCAGGGGCCGTAGCGCCGACAAGCACGATCGCACCGTCGAAGGTTCCCGGCCCCACAGCGCCGGCCAGAATGTCACCGGCAGAAACGGTACGGCCTGCCCAGTCTTCCGGGCCGGACGGCCTGAACCGCAGGGAGCCTTCGGTTGGAAGGCCAAGGCTTATGCTGCCGATCTCCAGCCGTGCTGCGGTTTGCGTCAACTGGCTGCGCCCCGTGAGGATGAAGCCGGCGGCGCCTTCTGCCACACGGACCGCCTCGGCAGCCAGCCCCGGGTAGATGTCACTGCCAACCGTCACGAAAAGCGGCACGTCGCGCACCGTGCCGACGCTGTCGCCCGCCAAGGATCCGATGCCGATGCCCGCAGCCTGCTTGGCGAAGGGTTCAAACGGCCAAAGTGCGCCCCCGGCGCTCCAAGGCCGAAGCGCAGCAGGCTGGCCCGCAAACAGGACCGGGGGAGGGGGTTTGGGCGCGGTCTCGGCCGGTACGTCATTCAGCAATGCTGCAAGCACCACCGGGCTTGACGCGATTGCTGAGCCAAGTGCCGCATTCGCGTCGACCCCTGCGTCTGTGCGGCCGGGACCGCTCAGCAGGATGTCCAGCACGATCACCCGCGGTCGGTCTGCCCCGATCCGCGCGATCAGGTCGGCCATGCGGTTGCGCGGCCAAGGCCACGGGCCAAGCGCCGCAAGGGCCTTGGTGTCAATCGCCACAACGCGGATGTCACCCGCTGGCGGGACGGGTGTCGTGCCAAGCATCCAGTCGAAGGCCGTTTCGCGCAGTTTGCTGCCACCCGTGAAAAGGGCCGCCAGCACTGCAATGACAGCCACAACCAGACAGGTCAGGACGGCCTTTGGTGGCGATTTAGTTCCAGTCATGCGCAGGGGCGCGTCGTACTGCGCAAAGCGCAGGTGCGCGACGACAGGACCGGGGATTTTGCCGATGCGGCCACAAGGCTGCACACCTTATCACGGCAGTCATCCCAGAACGCTTTCGAACGCCTCGGCAATGCGGGGCGGTTGCCAGCGGACGACCTCGGACGGCGGCGCGCCCGGAGCAGCGATGTCGACACCATCGCCAGCGCCAAGCGTGACTTGTTGGCCGCCCGCGGTGACGCTGACACTGCCATGATCCACGAAAACGGCAAAGACGCCGCGGTTTGGGCCCGCGAAGAACCTGGTCCCTCGCAACCCGATCTGCGCGAAGGTGGAAAGCACCTGGAAATCAATCTCGGGCTCTTCGGCCCCTCGCTCGAACACGATTGCCCCGGCTTCCAACGTCAACTCACCGGTGGCTTCGGTCACAAAGCGGTCAAGGATCAGGAAGGCTTCCGGTCCCATGTGAACAACCGCGCCAAGATCAAGCGCCAAGGACGCGCGTGACGCAGCTTCGGTCCAGACCTTGTCGCCCATCTGCAAGCTTTCACTGGCGCGCAGGGGACGGACGGGCGTGTCGCCGGCAAAGCCATTTCCCGAAACAGCAGTGACATGTCCAACCGCGCGTTCGGCAAATGCCGGGCCCGCAAGGCCGATCAATCCCGCGCTGCCCGCCATCCCAATGGCACGGCGACGACTGATGAAATTGCATTGTCCTTCAAAACAGGCCACGGCGTTTCCCCCGTTCTGAACCAGCCGCACAGCAATTCTGCGAAGCCCGGATCATCCCAACTCAAGTACAGAAAAATTCCCGTCTCGTCACGTCAGAAATCCGGACACAGGGCCGTCAGACGAATGCGAACCAGGCACTGTTCCATCGAGGGACGCACCGGCGGTCGAACCAATCCCCATGGCCAGCCCGCTCCCGCACGGCGTAGACGATGGCGTTTCGCAAAGCGGATAGCGGACAAGATCACTTCACCTAGGGTTTGCAGTCAGTCAATCGGCGGCCTCGCCCGTCCTGCAAGGGTGCGGTCTGCGCGTTGGCTGCTGTCAATTGATGAGTACTTGCGATCCTCGAGTGCCGCCGTGCCCTCTTTGGCGGGCTCGGGGATCGTTTTGCGGGGTCTATGCGTGTGCTTCGTTGTTGGAACGATCTGCAGACATCATTGGCGCTACAGCGGCCTTCGATCCTGCGATCTGGACCGATCGGCGAAGGCTTCGCCTTTCGGATAGCAGGAAGGTGTTTTTCGGGTATCAAAGACGAAGGTTTGCGCACGCGCCGCCACGATCACAAGATTGCAGGAGACCAGCCATGTCCGCTTTCCGTGCTTCAATCCCCTTTGCGGCCAGCCTTGTCCTTTGCCTTGCGTTCGCCCCGGTCAGCTTTGCCCAGTCCACCCAGACCGAGACCATATCGGCCGAGTCTGCGGCCGGGGGTACGATCCTGAAAGGCAGCCTGAAGGGTGAGGACACCGCATCCTACATGATCACGGGCGAGGTTGGGGAGACGCTCTCCGTTGATCTTCTGGCCTCGAACGCGAGCCTTTACTTCAACATCCTTCCCGAAGGCGCGCAGGAGGCGCTGTTTGTCGGATCCACCTCCGGCAATGTGGCGGACATTCCGCTGCCGGCGGCCGGCACCTACGTCGTTCAGGTCTACCTGATGCGCAACGCATCCCGGCGGGATGAAAGCGCGACCTATTCGCTTGGGATCGGCCTTGCCGGGGCGGACTTTGCCGATGGCCTGGCCGGGGGGCCGGATTGGTGGCAGGTGTCGGGGCTTACTGAGGGTGCGTTGAACATCCGGTCGGGTCCAGACACGCGCTATGGCGCGGTCGGCAAGGCCCAGAACGGCGAGGTGGCCCAGAACCGGGGATGCCGGATGACTGGGCAGACGCGCTGGTGCAGCGTCCGCGTCGACGGATCGGGCGTGCAGGGCTGGGTCGCGGGCCGCTACCTGATCGAAGCCGCCGCCCCCGCCATGGCCGAGATGCCGGAGGGCGGACCAAAGGGTAACGGCGTGCCCTTCGATGCAACGGGCGAGGTCAGCTGTGCCACGGCGGCGGGCGCGGCGATGGGCAGTTGCCTGTTCGGCGTAGTACGCGATGGTCCGGGCAATGCCGGGGTCTGGATTGCGCTGGGCGACGGCAACGAGCGCGCGATCCTGTTCGAGGGTGGGGTGCCCGTCTCGGCAGACGTGGCCGCGCCGCTCAGCTATACCAAGGACGGGGACGTGTTTACGATCAGCGTCGGCGACGAACGCTATCAGTTCCCCGAAGCGCTGGTGAACGGCGGCTAACCACCAGACGATGCCCAGCCCGAACCATGGGAAATTAGGGGCGATCGGCCGGGCATCAATCGGGGGCAGAGCGTCCACACAGGACAGCACGATCTGGAGCGATCGTTTAAGCGCATGGCCTACTTCAACAGCCGAAGCGCGCGGCGCAGTTCGGCGATGTGGTGCGGGACGCGGGGGGTGGTTGTCTCGGTCCCCTTGTCGAGCGCCCAGTAGTTGTTGTGCGAAAAGAACGACCGCCGGTGCCCTTCTGACACCTTGCCGTCCGTCATTGCCGGCAGCACGGCGATGTCGCGGATGCCGCTGACCACGCAGCCCTTCCCATCAAGGCCGAAGGCATCGCCCACCGGGCCGGAGATCAGGTCGCCGGTCAGGATGCCCTTCTCGTGAGAATACAGGTTGGTCCAGCGGGTAAAGCCGAAAAGCGCCGCGTGGTGCGGAGTGCGGCAATCCTCGAGCGCGCGGTCGCGGGCGGTGGAATAGGTGAAGTGCAGCAGTTTCGTTGTGCCGTCATACTCCAGCACCGGCGGACAGGTCGGCAGCAGGCGGTCACGCTGCCGTTCGCGCAGGTCGTCGTGGCTTTCGGCGATCAGAAACTCGGCATGGGCCAGAGGCGCGCCCAGCGTGATAAAATCAGACACGATCCATGGCGCGCCCTGTTCGCGGGCCTCGGCGAAGGCGCGCGCCTGCTGGTCCTGGTAGGCGTCGATGTCCAGTTTGCCACCGGCCAGCGCATCGCGGACCATTTGCTCCAGCCTGTGGCGTTCGGGCTGTGGGCCGTTGCCGCCGTGCGTGTTGTAGTAGCTGTAGAGCTGCGCGAGAATGTCGTAGGCTACGATGGTGCCCAGCGAATGGGCGACGACCACGATGCGGTCGTACTCCTTGGTGTCGATCAGCCGTGCCAGCAGGTCGACGCCTGCCTGCCGGATCGCGTGGCGCTTGGCCACGTTGGGGGGTAGCGCCTTGACGTAGCGCGCGACGTCGCCAAACCGCTTGATCAGAACTGCCGACACGAAGGCCGATGTCGCCATGCCCAGCAGCGCCGAAAGCCACGCCAGCCAGGGTTTGGGTGCCTCGGCCTTGGGCCAAAGGCCCCATGCCGTCAGGCCGACCACTGCCAGCGCAACGATCCATAGCACGACCCAGGCGTGAAACACGCGCTTCGGTACCCGCGTGCGCGGATCACGCAGCAGCAGGTCCTTGATCCAGGTCGAGACGTGTTCCCATGTCGTACCCTGCATCAGGTGCGCCCAGTAGTACTCGTAGAAATCGGTGTAGTTACCGGCCCTGTCGCGCTCGGTGGTAATGCGGCGCAGTTCCGTCGAGGAGTTGCGCGCGTCGGGCTTCGCCCAGGATACGTTGCGGTCGCGGGAGCCGCCTGTGTTCGGATCGGGCTTACCGGGATCGACGAGCGTATCGTCCGTCGTCCAGACCGACCGGACGAACGAGTTGAGCGTCGTCATGGGTACCTGTTCGCCCATGCCGTGCAAGATGACGATCGCCTGCTTCACGGACCGCACCGCCTTTTTCCGACGTCTGCACCGCAAGATAGCAAGGCGTCGTGATTTTACAAAGCGCGCCGTTTCCGGACCCCTCCCAACCCAAATATGCGGTCGCGGACGGTTGCCGATGAGCATTGATCGCAGCGCGTTTTCGACTTCGTCGACCATGGTACCGCCCAACACGGCGAGGATCAGCGTGCGTGCCCCACTTGGGACCGATCAAAGCCAAATTGATCAGTAATACGAACAGATTTTCGAGACGCGCGTTCCAAGGAGTTCGTCCGGCCGAGACTATCCGGACCACCGCTATTCGCTGCCTTCGCCCGTTGCGGCGAAGACACCGGTGCCGAGGGCGACCATCTCGCCCGGGACGCGAAGCAGAAACAGCGCACTGATCTCATTCGCCGTTGCGAAATCCGGTCCCTGCCGGTCGCCCAGCACCATGAGCGCCGTCGCCATCGCATCCGCCAGCATACAGGACTGCGACAGCACCGTGACCGAGGCCGGGGAAGCCACCAATGGCGCGCCGCGGCGCGGGTCCATCGTGTGCGACAGGCGCGTGATGCCCACCGTCACGAAGTGGCGGTAGTCACCTGAGGTGGCTACGGCCATGTCCTTGAGTTCCAGAATGGAGTGTTGGCTGGTGGTGCTGCCATCCGGCGTCTCGATCCCGATCACCCAAGGCCGCCCGTCGCGTTGCGGGCCTAGGGCCCGAACCTCGCCGTCGATGGTGCAAAGCGCGTGGTCGAAGCCTAACTCCCTCGCCGTTTCGGCAAGGCGGTCCACCCCATAGCCCTTGGCGATGCCGGACAGATCCAGCGCCAGCGCAGCCGATTTGCGGGCGCGTCCGTTGCCCCTATCCAGCTCCAGCGCCGCGCTGGCGGGAACGCGTGGCGCCGAACTTGCAGCGCGGATTGCGGGCAGGTCGATGGCATCCGGCCCGAAGCCCCAGGCGCGGACGGCGTCACCGATGTTCATTTCGAACGCCCCGTTGGTCTGGCGGGTTATGGCAAGCCCGGCCTCCAGCACGGTCAGAAGACGGTCCGGCAGGGGAACCCACCTGCCCAAAGGCGCCGCGTTCAGACGCATCAGGTCGCTCTCGGGTTTCCAGGTCGACATCTGGGCGTCGACTTCGTCCACTGCGGCCTGAAAGTGGGATTGCACGGTGGGATCGGATATCGGTGCGTCGATCAGCACTGACCAACGCGTGCCCATAGTCGCGCCGCCAAGCGTCTGCTTGAGATCAGTAGGTGTCTTCGGCATAGCGCCCCCCCGCCTTCAGTGCCGCAGGCGACAGTCCCAAGGGCAGCAGGATTTCGGTCATCGCGTCGCGCACGCCTTGCGCCATTTCGCGGCCGCCGCAGACCATGACCCGGGCACCGTCCACCATGAGTCGGCGGATCGCTTCGGCATCCTCGCGCAGCGCGTCCTGCACGTAGTGCCGCCGTCCAGTGCGGGAAAAGGCGGTGTGGAGGCCTGTCAGGCGGCTGTCGACCTGCCATGTGGCAAGGTCGTCAGCGTAAAGGTAATCCGCTTGCGGGTGGCGCGCGCCGAACCACAGGTGCATCGGTCGATGCCCTCGGTTGGCCCGCAGGAACCCTGCCAGCGGCCCGATCCCGGTGCCCGCGCCGATCAGGATCAGCGGCGCTGGCGACCGGTCCGGCTGGAACCCCGGGTTGGGCCGCAGGAACCCCTGCACCGCGTCCCCCGGTTGCAAGGTCAGCAGCTGCCCCGAGCAAAGCCCGCCCGGATGCTTGCGCACGACGATCTCGATGAACCCGTCCGCCTCGCCTGAGGCCAGCGAGTAAAGCCGCGCGACCGTATCGCCCTCTGGCACGATACCAAGCAGATCGCCCGCCCGGAACCGCCCGAAGCCACGCCCGGTCAGCCGGTGCCAAAGGTCCACCTTCGGCACAGCAAAACGCAGGATCGCCGTAGGGGCCTGAACGCTTTCGCCATAGTCCATGCGCGATACCAGACGCAGGGCCGTGCTTTGCGGTGGCAGGGGTTGGTGAGTGATGTCCAAGGCCAGGCCAATCCCCTCGCCAAAGGTGCGCGACCAGCGGGCAAAGGCTTGCGGCGATTGCCGGTCGATCCGGTCCAGCGGCAAGGGCATGGTCCAGCCTGCGGCCTTGGCGGTGGCTTCCAGCGCTTCCGCATAGGCGCAGAAGGCGGGAAAGCTGCGGTCTCCGAAGCCAAGCACGACAAGCGGCACTCCTGCCAGCGGGCCAGCCGTCGCCAGCCGCTCCAGCGCCCCCTTGGCCGAGGTCGGCGCATCGCCATCGCCCCAGGTCGCGGTCATGATGACAATACGCTTGGCGTGCTTGTAGGCCAGCGGCGCGAAGGTGGAGAGGGGTGCCAGATGCACGCCCTGACCATGGCCCTGCACCGCGCGGGCCAGGGCCGCGGCAAAGCCCCAGGTGCTGCCACCCTCGCTGCCGACAAGGATCACCGTCTCGGCCACCGGCGCCGCCACCATCCCCGCCAGACGCGGGCGGCTTTGGCGGTTGCGCCACCAGATCAGCCCCCCGGTCACCGACAGGACCGGCACCGTCAGCGCCGCAAGGCCAAGGATCAATCCCCAGAGGGCAGCACCATCACCCGTGTGAAGAAGATAGATCCACTCACCCAAGACGGTCCATGGCCCCGGTGATTGCCAGACCAGCATCTTCCCGGTGCCCTGATCGACAAAGCCAGTTCCGGCCCCCGTGCTTAGCGTGAAGACATCCTCCGCGTCTCCGGCATAGGGAAATGTAAGGTCGCGCAGGTCAGCCACAGGGGTTTCCTGCAGCGCGATCATCGCGGCGGGCGACATGCCCACCTCACCACTGACCGCCGAGGGCATGGCGGGGTTCGCCTCGTCCACCGGCAGCACGTCGAAAGTCGCCGCCGCCATCCACAACGCCGTCAGTGCGGAAAGGCCAAGCCCAACCACCGCCACCCGCGCCAGTTCTGCATGCCACCGCCCCGTCCATGGCCCCCTGATCGCCGCAAACCAGCGACCCCAGCCGCCCTGCCGCCGTGCCACAAGCAGCGCCCCGGACAGGGCCAGCACCAGCAGCGCCAACGCCCCCGCAGCCGTGGCGTAGCGCCCGGCGTCCCCCAGAAGCAGTGACCGGTGAAAATCGGTCAGCCACCGTTGCACCGCGCCCTTGTCGGCACTGGCAACGTCCAGCCCCGTAGCCGGGTCCACGACTGCAGCCCCCGCCACATCGGCATCAAACCAGTAAGCGGTGATCTTGCCGGAAGGCGACCGCCGGATCTGCTCCACCCCCGGGTGCGCCGCCAGCACCTTTGCCGCCAGATCGCCAACGGTCTGCCCGGTGACCGACGTTGGCGCAGACAGCCGCTCCGTCGCCGGGAACAGCGATAACACCGCCCCGCTGAGCGCAAGGGCGAGGATCAAGGTGGCGGCCAACAGGCCGGGCCAGCGGTGAACTTGGCGAAGCATGGGTGGGTCCGATCAGAAGCCGTAGGTGAAATCGGCGATGTAGCGGCGGCCCGGCGCGGGCACCCCGGCACCAGCGGCGGTCAGCGGCACGGCCACTTCATTCGGGCTGTCGCGCATGTCCTCTGCCGCGGCGTCGATGTGCAGGGTGTAGCCCGCATCAAAGAGGGCGTCCGCCAGATCCATGGTCAGCTCAAGGCTTCGCCCCGAGCCGACACTGGCCCCGGTGATCCCGTCCACCTGCGCGACGTCACCGCCGGTAAACTGCGCCCAGTCGGTCAGGTGTTTGTAGTATTTCGACTTTCCGCCAGCCATCCAGAGGCTGCCCGCATAGGCCCCCGAGGCATCGGTGACGTAGATCGCCAGGTAGGCCCCCGGCCCACCATATTGCGCCATGTTGACGGTCAGAGTGACGGGCCGTGCCAGCGCAAGGCCGGGGGCAACGAGGGCGGTGGACAGCGCAAGGGCTGCGATCAGGGATTTCATCTTGGATACTCCGGGATTGAAAGGATCAGTTCGACTTCACCACCGGCGCGGTGCCGTTGGTGAACAGGCCGTTCTGCGGCGGCGGGGCAGTGCCCGCCTTGGCAGCATTGCCGGTGCCCCTGGCTGCAGAATCGTCGTCGTCGTCCCCCTCATCGCAATCGTCGTCATCCTCCGCAGCGTCGCCCCCGGACAGCGACCAGAACCAGCCGCCTTCACCCTTGTCGTCGCCTTCCGCACCGTCATCGTCGATCAGCGTCAGGGCCGCATCCGGCGCGGGGCGGGATGCAAGGCTGGCATCGGGGAACAGGGACAGGCCCTGCCCGGCGGCAAAAGCTGCTGAACCCGCGCCAAGGGTCGTGCTCATCAGCAAAAGCGCAAAGGCAAGTTTCATCGGGTTTCTCCATGGGGTCAGAGTTTCGCGGCGCGCGTCTGCGCCCGGTGCCGGATCAATCGTCATGGCCATCCTCTTCCTGCTCATCTTCATCTTCGTGGACCTCCTCGAACTCCATCTCGATCACCGCCAATGTTGCCGGGTCGAGCTTGACCTCGATGGAGCGGCCTTCCGCATCGCGGCCGATCACCTCGTAACAGCCGTCATCGATCCGGATCCGCCGCAGATTCCAGCCGTTTTCGGCGGCCAACCGCATCACCGCCTCGCGCGGTTGCCAGTCGGTCATCGGCACGGCGCAATCATCGCCGGCAAAAGCCGGGGCGGTGATCAGCGCCAGGGTCAGCATCAGTCTTGTTGATATCCCGATCATCGACGACACTCCGCTTCGGTCCCTGCATACCTTGTGCCGCGCGAAGCTGACGTCAGCCTGAAGCCGGCCGGGTATCTGCTTCAGGTGGCCGTCAGGTTGACGCGCTATCGGGGGACCGAAGGAGACAGCCCAGATGCGTATCCTGCTGATCGAAGATGACCGCGTGATCGCTACCGCCCTGCGAGAGCAGGCGGAAGGCGAAGGTCATTCCGTCGATTGGGCTGCCCGGCTGGACGAGGCGTCGGAAGCCCTTGCGACAACCAGTTTCGACCTGATCCTGCTTGACCTCATGCTGCCCGACGGCAGGGGGCTGCCCTTCCTGCGCAGCTTGCGGGCCAAGGGGAGCCAGACCCCGGTCATCATCATGACGGCACTGGATCAGGTGTCCGACCGGATCGAAGGGCTGAACGCCGGGGCCGACGACTACCTTGTCAAACCCTTCGACCTTTCCGAGCTTTCAGCCCGCATCGGGGCTGTGGCACGGCGCTATTCGGGCAATCCCAACCCCTTGATCATACTGGGTGAGCTGTCCATCAACCTTGCCGACCGCCGGGTGACCAAGGCCACGCGCAACATCCCCCTTACCGCCCGCGAGTGGGTGCTGTTCGAAGCCTTCCTGCAGAAACCCGGACAACTTCTGTCCAAGCCGCAGCTGGAGGAACGGCTTTATTCCTTCGACGCCGAGGTCGAAAGCAACACGATCGAAGTGCACGTCAGCCACCTGCGCAAGAAGCTGGGGGCAATGGTCATCTTGACGGAACGCGGGCTTGGCTACCGGCTGGGTCCGGCATGACGCGCCCCTCGATCCGCCTGCGATCTGCTGGCGCCCTGTCGCTGATCGTCACGTTGATCTGGCTGGGCACGGCACTGGTGACGGCGCGGCTGCTGACCTCGGAACTGGATGAAGTCTTCGATTCCTCCCTGCAGGAAACCGGACAGCGCATCCTGCAACTGGCCGTGGTCGATGTGCTTGGGCGTGAGGAGGAAGGGGTGACCCAGCGCGTGATGGCGCTAGACGAGCACGAGGAATACTTCACCTACATCGTCCGTGACGACCGGGGCCGCATCCTTCTGACCTCACATCGCGCGGACCCTGCGCGGTTTCCCGCCTTCAGCGATACCGGGTTTCATCAGGCCGATGACCAGCGGTTCTACCATGAGTCCGCCGTCAGCGGCACAGTCGCACTGACCATCGCCGAACCCCTGTCCCACCGGCGCGAGGTGGCACGCGAGATGGCCCTTTCGCTGGCCCTGCCACTGGTCGTCATGATCCCCCTCAGCATCGCGGGGATCTTCTACGGTCTGGGCTATGGCCTGCGCCCGCTGGTGCAATTGCGCGCCCAACTGGCGCGGCGGGGGGCAAAGGACCTGTCGCCGCTGCCGACCGAGGACATGGCCACCGAACTGCGCCCGATCGCCGACACGCTGAACCAGCTTCTCGCCCGCCTCGACACCGCGTTTGCCGCCGAGCGCAGCTTTACCGCTAACGCCGCGCATGAACTCCGCACGCCGCTGGCGGGCGCGCTAGCCCAGGTGCAGCGCCTGCGTCAGACGGCAACCGACCCCGAAAGCGTGCGTCGTGCGGAAGAGGTCGAGGCGACGCTGAAACGCTTGACCCGACTGTCCGAACGCCTGATGCAACTTGCAAGGGCCGAGGGCGCACGGCTGTTGACCGACACCCCCCAAGACCTGCGTCCGATCCTGCGGATTGTCGCGGGCGACTTCGCCCAAGGCGCAGACGCCGGGCGTGTGACCCTTACGCTGCCAGATACGCCAATCGCCTCTGACATCGACCCTGACGCCGTCGCAATCCTCGCTCGCAACCTGATTGAAAACGCCCTGAGGCATGGGCAGGGACCCGTAGCGGTCACCCTAGACCCGCAAGGCATCCTCACGGTCGAAAACGATTGCCCGCCGATCCTGCCCGATGACCTTGCGGCCCTGTCCGGCCGCTTCGTACGCGGCAAGGATGCCGGTGACGGCAGCGGCCTTGGCCTTGCCATCGTCCACACCATTGCCGAACGGATTGGTTCGCCCCTGCGCCTCGCTTCCCCGCTTTCCGGCAAATCCACCGGCTTTTCCGCCAGCATCCTGCTGCGCGGCACCCCATATCAGGAACCTTCAAGATGACCCTCGCCTATACCTCGGCCCACAAGGAGCTCCACTACCTCGACCGCGCCGGCTGGTTGCGTGCGGCGGTCCTTGGTGCGAATGACGGGATCGTTTCCGTGTCCTCCCTCATCGTCGGTGTCGCCGCAGCCGATCCCAGCCCGACGGCCGTTCTTGTGGCTGGCGCGGCTGGCCTTGCCGCCGGGGCCATGTCGATGGCTGCGGGGGAGTATGTCTCGGTCAGTTCGCAGTCCGACGTCGAACACGCTGACATCGCCCGGGAACGGCAGGCGCTGATCGACACTCCCGAGGCGGAAGAGGCTGAGCTTGCATCGATTTACGAATCCCGGGGCCTCTCGCCCGCCACGGCGGCCCTTGTGGCGCGAGAACTGACGACGAAGGACGCCCTTGCCGCCCATACCCGCGATGAACTGGGCCTGTCTGAGGTTCACGCCGCCAACCCCTTGCAGGCGGCTTTCGCCTCGGGTGTCACCTTCACAATCGCTGCCGCAGTGCCCCTTGCCGCGGCGTTGCTGGCCCCAGCCACGCAGATCATCCCGGCTGTCGTCATCACGACACTGGTCAGCCTTGCGGCCCTCGGGGCCATCGGTGCCACAGCAGGCGGCGCCCCGAAACTGCCGGCCACGGCCCGAGTGTTATTCTGGGGGGCCGCCGCCATGGCGATCACTGCAGGCGTCGGCTGGATCTTCGGCGTGAGTGTCTGATCTTTACCGTTCCCGACGATTGCAAGCCTGGGAAATCCTGGGTCGGCCGTCGATCCGATGGTGGTGCGCCTCGTCTTGGACTCTGTGCACCTTGCGACTGTTCAGCGTTGCAGCCTCAAGAGGGCTTGCCCTACCGGCGTTCGGAAATGTTCCAGCCTCGGCCGGTTGTCCCAAAAAGCTCGTACCCGGCTTCCGTCACCGCCAGTGTGTCCTCAAGCTTGATGAAACCCCGCCTTGGGTGAAGCATCGTTGTCTCCACCGACAGAACCATACCCGCCTCCAAGGCGTGGGATGCGTCTGTGCCTTCATAGGCGACGGGGTGGTTTGTCATGAGAAACGGTGCTTCGTGCGTGATGACTCCCATTCCATGGGCGAAAAAGTCGGTGCAGGCCCGGTTCGGCTGCCGCGCGAGTTCTGCTTCGCCCGCAGCAATCAGGTCGCCCCCAAGGGCGCCGGCGCGGATCTTTGCGAAGGCGGCCTGCTGGACCGTCTCCACCTCGGCCAGAAGGTCGATCAGCTCGGCGTCGGGTTCGCCCAGAACGCCCATCCGGCAGATGTCGCCGATATAGCCTTTGAGGTTGCCGCCAGAATCGATCGACAGCACCTCGCCACTGTTCCAGGTCTGGGACGATGCTGCCCGGTTGTGCGACGCCCCCAGCGTCAGCAGGCAGTATTCGAACTGCAAACCGCGCTCGGTTTCTTCACGGCGGAGCCGGTCGATGATCTGGAACTTGCTGTCGCCTTCACCTGAGGCACGGATCGTTGCCTGCATGGCGCCGGTTATCGCCTCGGACGCCTGCTTGAGCAGCGCGCGTTCGGCATCGGTCTTTACTGCGCGCAGACGCTCCAGCAGGCCGGTTGCGTCAATCAGCGGCGCGTTCGGGAAGGCTGCTTCCAGCACTTTGGCGCTGTTCATCGGCAGGAACGAAGGCTCTACCCCGATGCGGGGCGAGGCGGGGCCGTGGTCCCTGACATGGCGGACAGCTTCGGACATGCTGTCGACCGAGCCCCATGACATCGGCAGGAAATGCGGCGTCCAGAACGGGTGGTTGGCATGTTCGCCGCCTTCCATCTTGTTGGCGACATAGGCGGTCTTGTCCGGCGCGCCCTTCACATAGGCGATGACCGGCAAGTAGCGGCTGTGGCCGATGGCATCCATGGCCGAGAAGAAGATGAAGCGGTAGCCGCCCAGAAGGTATTGGGTATTGTGTTTCGAGGTGACGAGAAGAACGTCGATCCCGGCCTTTTCCATCAGGTCGTCCAGCTTGGCAAAGCTATAGGGCAGGGCGGCGAGTGCGGCTTGGTCCATCGGTCAGGCCTTTCTGGGGATCAGGCGGAAGTCCGGCAGCGTGCGCAGGAATTCTTCTGGGCCCGTGGGGGAATAGACAACGAAAATCTTCATGTCGGCAGCGCCGGTGTTCAACGTCGAATGGAAACGGCTTTCCGGAATGAAGACGCAGGTGCCTGGTTCGACCTGCTCGGTGTGGGGGGTGCCTGCCTCATCTTCCACCATCTGCTCGCCGGTGCCTTCAAGGATGTAGATGATTTCTTCCGCGCCGGGGTGGTTGTGGCGGGTGTGGCCCTTGCCCGGTGGCACGGTGACGACGGCGGCAGAGAACTTCTGCGCGCCGTTGACCTTGGGGCCAAGCACGACCGACAGGTGGCCCCAGTCGAAGCCGAAGGCGTCGACGTCGGTAGGTTTGCGGAACAGGGTCTTGACGTCGGTCATGGTGTCAGCCTTTCGCAGGGATGGATTTGAACGCGCGGATCTGGTCGGCGATGGCGCGCTCGGCCGGCAGGCGTTCGGCGCTGGATGCGCCGTAAAACCCGTGCATCCGGTCGGCGTGGGCCAGCACATAAGCGGCATCTTCCGGCATCGAGATCGGGCCGCCGTGGCACAAAAGGATGATATCCTGGCGGACGGACCGGGCCGCCGCCGCGATGGCGTCAATTTCCGTCACGCATTGGTCCAGCGTCTTGGCCGAGGTGGCACCAATGCTGCCGCCGGTCGTGACACCCATGTGGGCCACGATGATGTCGGCCCCGGCCTTGGCCATGGCGATGGCCTCGTCAGGGTTGAAGACGTAGGGCGTGGTCAGCAGATCCTGCCGGTGGGCTTCGGCGATCATGTCGACTTCCAGACCGAAGCCCATGCCGGTTTCTTCGAAACTTTGCCGCATCTGGCCATCGAACAGGCCGATGGTAGGGAAGTTCTGCACGCCGGAAAAGCCCATGGCTTTAAGCTCGCCCAGAAACTGCGGCATCAGCATGAACGGGTCGGTGCCGTTGACCCCGGCAAGGACGGGGGTGTGCTTGACGACGGGCAGCACTTCGAGCGCCATTTCCTTGACGATCTCATTGGCATTGCCATAGGCCAACAGCCCCGCCGCTGACCCACGGCCCGCCATGCGGTAGCGGCCGGAGTTGTAGATGATGATGAGGTCAATTCCGCCCGCCTCCTCGGCCTTGGCGGAAAGGCCGGTGCCCGCGCCGCCGCCGATGATCGGCTGACCTGCGGCGATCATCTTGTGGAACCGGTCAAGGATGGTCTGGCGGGGTATGGCGGGCATCAGGGCCTCATGAGGGAAAGGAAGGTGTCGGCGGCGGCGCGGGCAAAGGCCGGGTCGTTGATGTGATGCGGCAGGAAGATCAGCCGCGCGGGGTCGGTGATCGTGTCCTTGAGCGCTTGGAAAAGGGCGGCGTCAGCCTTCGGGTCCCAGAACGGGCCGCCGTCGATATCCAGCGCCGAGATGCCCTTTTCGGGGACCAGCAGGCGGATGGGGCCCGGGCAGGCGTTCAGCTTGGCCCCGATCCAGCGGCCCATAGCGGCATTCTCGTCCGGCGTGGTGCGCATCAGGGTGACGTTGGGATTGTGGTGATAGAACATCCGGTCATGATAACGGTCGGGCACGGTCGCCGGGGCCCAGAAGTTCACCATGTCCAGCGCGCCAACCGACCCCACCCAAGGCGCGCCGGTGCGGGCGACCACGTCCAGCCGGTCGGGCAGGGCAGGGAGGACGCCGCCGAAAAGGAGGTCGGCAATCTCGGTCGTGGTGATGTCGATCAGGCCTGAAAGGAGGCGCTGGTCCAGCAACCGCTCCATCGCGCGGCCGCCGGTGCCGGTGGCGTGGAAGACGAGGCAATCGTAGCGGTCGCGCAGGTGGTCGGTGATCGCCGTGACGCAAGGCGTGGTGACGCCGAACATGGTCAGACCGATGGCGGGCAGGTCGGTCGCGGTGGCTGGCGGTGGCGCAGAGACGGCCCCAATCAGCGCATGGGCGGCATTGGACAGGATCACCCGGCTCAGTCGGTTCAACCCGGCGATGTCGGTGACCGAAGGGACCATGACGATATCGGAGGTGCCGACGTAAGGCGCGGTGTCACCCGACGCGAGGGTGGAGACCATCAGCTTTGGCACGCCATAGGGCAGCTCACGCATCCCCGCGCAGGCGATGGAGGTGCCACCGCCACCGCCCACGGCGATGATGCCAGAGATACGTTCGACATTGGCGCGGCACCATGCGGCGAAGGCTGTGCCCATAGCGGCAACGGCGGCCCCACGGTCGGTGGTACTGATCTCGATGCCTTCAGGGTGGCAGGCGGCAACCTCTGCGGCTTGCTCATCGGGTGCAATTGTCGGCGCACGGCTGCCCAGATCGACAATTACCGCCGGATGGCCGGCCGCGACGACAAGGTCACGCAGCCAGGCGACCTCTTCCCCTTTGGTGTCGCAGGTCCCTGCGATGTGGATCGCCTTCACCGGATCATTCCCCCCACCAAGTGGCATCAAGCCGCCTAGGAATCCCCCTTGATCGAAGGTGAGACTGTAGTACCATATTGGCATGCTAGTCCCATTTCAAGCGTCCGTTCCCGACAACCTCGACGCGCCGCCAAAGGGTGCCGCAGCCCGAACGCGGGCGTTGATGGTGATGACCGCCAGCGCGATGATGCGGCGCGGGCTGTCCCCTTCGGTCAGCGAAGTGGCCGAAGCGGCGGGCGTCTCCCGGTCTACGGCCTATCGTTACTTCCCGACGCTGGCCGACATGCTGCGCGCCGTCGTGTCCGAAGCGCTGGGGCCGATCCTTGACTGGGATGACCCGGCGACCGAGGGCGCGGCGCGGCTTGCCTCGCTTTACGGCGAGACCTTCGCGCGGTTGGCCGAGCACGAGGCGACGTTTCGCGCTGCGCTGCGCCAGTCGCTGGAGCCAAGCCTGGAGGCGCCCGGGGACAAGTCGCTGGGCCGGGGTCACCGCAAGGCGCTGCTGGCACGGGCGGTCAGCGATAGCGGTCTAAATCGCGAGCAGTCGGAACGGCTGGTGAATGCTTTGTCGCTGACCTTCGGGATCGAGGCGATGATCGTGTTGAAGGACATCTGCGGGCTGGATGACGACGGGGCGAGCGAGGTGGCGATCTGGGCAGCGCAAGCCATGCTGCTGGCCGCGCGGCGTGAGGCCGAGGTGGAACAAGGTTAGACGCTCTGGTCCGGCCAGAATCAGATAGGATTCTGGGCTGGCGGGGTGGCGTGTGCCCTGCAGCCGAAGTTGATTTGATCCGTTTTGTTCGGATTTTCTAATAATAACAGGGCGATAGGGAGTCGAAGAACGCCCGCGCCTCCAGGTCCTATTCACGGGAATGCATGATTGACACAGGGGCGCATCTGGTATTACCAATTTTGAAGAGTGGAGGAGGCTACCGGTAGCGACATGGGTCCGGGGTGATGTGCACCCCGGGGTCGGGCTGCCTAACAATGATAGCGGGAGGAACTCACATGCATAGATCGTTCTACAAGCTGCTGGCGGGGGCTGCGGCAATCGCGCTGTCCGCACCGGCGGCGTCATCGCAAGAGCTTACCATTTTCTGGGCCGAATGGGACCCGGCAAACTATCTGCAAGAGCTGGTGAATGAATACGAGGCTGAAACCGGCGTCGTGGTCACGGTCGAAACGACCCCCTGGCAGGACTTCCAGACCAAGGCATTCACCGAGTTCAACGCCAAGGGCAGCGCCTATGACATGATCGTCGGCGACAGCCAGTGGCTGGGGTCCGCCTCCGAGGCCGGTCACTACGTCGATCTGACCGAGTTCTTCGCGACGCACAATCTGACGACTGTGATGGCCCCGGCGACCGTCAAGTATTACGCCGAATATCCCGGCAACTCGGGCAAGTACTGGGCCGTTCCGGCTGAGGGCGACGCGGTCGGCTGGTCCTATCGCAAGGACTGGTTCGAAGACCCGGCAGAAATGGCGGCCTTCAAGGAAAAGTATGGCTATGACCTTGCCGTGCCGCAGGACTGGGCGCAGCTGATCGACATCGCCGAGTTCTTCCATCGTCCGGACGAAAACCGCTACGGCATCGCCATCTACACCGACAACTCGTATGACGGCCTTGTCATGGGGGTCGAGAACGCGCTGTTCTCCTACGGTGGCAACCTTGGCGATTACGAGACCTATCAGGTTGACGGCATCCTGAATTCGGAAGCGTCGATTGCCGGGCTTGAGGCCTATCGCAAGCTGTACGGTTTCACCCCACCCGGCTGGTCCAAGACGTTCTTTGTGGAAAACAACCAGGCGATCACCGAGGGCCTTGCGGCCATGTCGATGAACTACTTCGCCTTCTTCCCCGCGCTGGTGAACCCGGCGACGAACCCGAACGCGGATGTGACCGGCTTCTTCGCCAACCCGAAAGGCCCGAATGGCGACCAGTTCGCAGCCCTTGGCGGGCAGGGCATTTCCATCGTCTCCTATTCGGAAAACCAGGAAGAATCGTTCAAGTTCCTTGAGTGGTTCATCAAGGAAGAGACGCAGAAGCGCTGGGCCGAACTGGGGGGCTACACTGCCCATGCAGCGACGCTGGAAAGCGAAGAGTTCCGCAACGCCACGCCCTACAACGAGGCCTTCTATCAGACCATGTTCATGGTGAAGGACTTCTGGGCGGTGCCGGAATACGCCGAGCTTCTGACCGCAGCGAACGAACGGATCTACCCCTACATCGTGGGCGGCGAAGGCACGGCGAAAGAGGTGCTTGATGCGCTGACCGCCGACTGGGAAGAGACGTTCCGCAAGTACGGCCGCATCCAGTAAACCGCAACTCTACGGCGATGGGCGCCCTTGAACCGGCGCCCATCATTTTTCTCAAGATGCAGGATGACCTACCGTGGCAGACGTGATGACCCGGCTGGACCCAGACACGCGCGCTGCTGCGCGCGGCCTGTCCGACCTCTCGATCCGTAACTTGTTCATCATTCCCACGATCGCGTTTCTGATCATCTTCAACGTCTTTCCGCTGATCTATTCCCTGGCGACCGCGTTCACCGATTATCGTGCGTCGACATCAGCGGAATCGAACTGGGTCGGGTTGGCCAACTTTCGTGAGCTTCTGAGCGATCCGAACATCTGGCGGAACTTCACGATCACCGCGAAATACGTCATCATCTCGGTCACCGGTCAGGTGTTTGTCGGCTTTGGGCTGGCGATGCTGCTGAACCGGCCGATCCCCCTGAAGGGGCTGATCACCACGCTGCTCTTGCTGCCGATGATGATGTCACCCGCTGTGGTCGGCCTGTTCTGGAAGCTGCTCTATGACCCGTCGTTCGGGATCATCAACTACTTCCTTGGCCTTGGGAAATTCGAATGGCTCGCCGACCCGCAGATGGCGCTTTACGCGGTGGCGATTGTCGACATCTGGATGTGGTCGCCCTTTGTGATGCTGCTGTCCTTGGCCGGCCTCTCGGCGGTGCCGAAGCATCTTTACGAGGCCGCCGAGATTGACCGCGCCGGACCGTTCTACACTTTCTTCCGGATCACCCTGCCGCTGGTGGCGCCGATCCTGATGATCGCGATCATTTTCCGCACGATGGAAGCGTTCAAGACCTTCGACCACGCCTATATCCTGTCGACCCAGCCCACGACCGAACTGATCGCGATCCGGCTTTACAAGATGGCGTTCCTGGAATGGCAGACCGGCATGTCTTCGGCCTTTGCCTACATCGTGCTGATCGTCGTGGTGGCGATCACCAACATCTACGTGAAATACCTGAACAAGGCGAAGGCGCGCTGATATGGCCGAGGTCAAGACAAAAGGCGAAGTGATCTTCAACCGCGCCGCCGTGATTGCCGTGCTGATTGCGTTGGTCATCATGCTCACGCCGATCTTCTGGATCGCGGCGACGGCGTTCAAGCCGCGTAATCTGGCGACAACCGCTCCTCCGACGGTGTTCTTTGAACCCACGCTGTCGCCCTTCGCAAAGCTCTTCACCAAGCGCAGCCAGCTGCGTGAGCCGGTGGAGGAGGCAACCTACGAAGCCGCGCCCTGGTGGGAAAAGCTGGTCTTCGACGGCGGCGAACAGGTGGTGCGCAACAAGAAGACCGGTGAGGCCACGTCGTCGGGCTATGGCAACCGCTACCTGAACTCCTTGATCGTCTCGATCATCTCGACCTTCCTTGCGGTGTCGATGGGAACGATCACGGCCTACGGGTTTTCAAGGTTCAGGGTGCCGGGGGAGCAGGACTGGCTATTCTTCATCCTTAGTACAAGGATGTTGCCGCCCATCGTGGTCGCGATCCCGATGTTCCTGATGTACCGGGCAGTCGGGCTATATGACACGCATATCGGCCTGATCATCCTTTACACCGCCTTCAACCTGTCCTTCGCGGTCTGGATCATGAAGGGCTTCATCGACGAGATCCCGCGCGAGTATGAAGAGGCGGCGCTGGTTGACGGCTACACGCGGCTGCAGGCGTTTCGCAAGATCGTGCTGCCTGAGGCGCTGACCGGCATCGCCGCCACGGCTGTCTTCTGCTTCATCACCGCCTGGAACGAATACGCCTTCGCGCTGATGATGACCTCGCGCAATGCGCAGACCGCACCGCCCTACATTCCGTCGCAGGTCGGGTCGGGCCTTTCGGACTGGACGGTCATCGCCTCGGGCGCGTTCCTGTTCCTTGTGCCGGTGGCGATCTTCACTTTCCTTCTGCGCAACCACCTTCTGCGCGGCATGAGCTTCGGAGCAATCCGCAAATGACCTTTCGCCAGATGAACGCCAAATACTACGAGCCCGCCGCGCAGTGGACGATGATCTTCGGGGTGATCTTCCTGTGCCAGCCCTGGGTCGAAATCCTGCATCGCTACGGGCTGACGATCATCATTATCGGGCTGGTGGCCTTCCTGATCACCTCGCATGTCCCGCCCGAACCCGAGGCGGAAGAAGAAGAAGAGGAAGAACTCGTCTGATGGCACGGATCGAACTAAGGAACATCCAGAAGTTTTTCGGCGCCGTTCAGGTGCTGCAGGATGTCAATCTGACCATCGAGGATGGGGAATTCGTCGTCATGCTGGGCCAATCGGGCTGCGGCAAGACCACGACGCTGCGGGCGATCGCCGGGCTGGAGACTGTATCCTCAGGCACCATCTCCATCGACGGGAAAGAGGTGCAGGACCTGCGCGCCGCAGACCGGGACATTGCCTTCGTGTTCCAGTCCTTCTCGCTCTACCCGCACATGACGGTGCAGGAAAACATCGCCTTCCCGCTGCGCGCCGTCGGGATGAGCCAGTCAGACCGCGACGCCGCCGTGACCGAGGTTGCCAAGGTGCTGGGGATAGAACGGTTCCTGCATCGCAAACCATCGGCCCTGTCGGGCGGTGACATGCAGCGGGTGGCCATTGGCCGGGCGCTGGTGCGGCGGCCGAAGGCGCTGTTGATGGACGAGCCCATCGGCGCGCTGGACGCCAAGCTGCGCGAACAGATGCGGGCGGAAATCAAACGGCTGCACATCGCGCGGAACTCTACGTCTGTGTACGTCACACATGACCAGATCGAGGCGATGTCGCTGGCCGACCGGATCGTGGTGATGCATGCGGGGCTTCTGCAGCAGGTCGGCGCACCGGAAGAGGTTTACAACCGCCCGGCCAACCTGTTCGTGGCGCAATTCGTGGGCTCGCCCGTGATGAACGTGTCAGACGTCGCGGTTGAAGGTGGGGCAGGGGCGGCGGTGCTGTCCTTCGGTCAGGGCGCGGGGCTTCCCGTGGCTGGCGGCCATGTCGGCCACCTGCCGGGACAACGTCCCGTGAAGCTGGGCATCCGGCCTGAAGCCGTCCTTCTGCGCCATGCGCCGGAGCCGGGGTTTGTCGAAACGGCGACCACAAACATAGAACCCCTCGGCTCGCACGAGATCGTCGATGTTCGGCTGGGCGATGCCACGCTGCGCGCGCGGGTGGAGCCTGGTTTTGTCGGCGACGGACAAAAGGTCTGGGTCGGGATCGACCCGGAACGTGCGCATTTCTTCGACGGGGAATCCGGTATGGCGCTGCGGAGGACTGCCTGATGGCGCGGATCGAACTTAAGGGGATCAACAAATCCTACGGCGCGTCACGCGCCCTGCGCGATCTGGACCTTGTCGTCGAGGATGGGGAATTCTTCGTGCTGCTGGGCCGGACGGGTGCTGGCAAGACCACGACGCTGCGGATGATCGCCGGGCTGGAAAAGCCGGACAGCGGGTCGGTGACCATTGGCGGCAAGGATGTCAGCGACTGGACCGCAGCTGAACGCGACGTGGCGCTGGTCCTGCAGCAATATTCGCTTTACCCGCGCCTGACCGTCCGGGGAAACCTGGAGTTTCCGCTGCGCGCACCGGGGCGAAAATTCTCGGATGCCGAAATTGCCGCGCGGGTCGAAAAGGCCGCGACAACGCTGCAGATCACCCATCTTCTTGACCGCAAGGTCGAACGCCTGTCGGGCGGCGAGATGCAGCGCGTGTCGATCGGCCGCGCCATCGTGCGCCAGCCCTCGGTCTTCCTGATGGACGAGCCTTTGTCAGCGCTGGACGCCAAACTTCGGGAAAGCCTGCGGGTCGAATTGAAGAAGTTGCACAGTAACCTTGGGGCAACCTTTCTGTTCGTTACCCATGACCAGGTCGAAGCGATGTCGATGGGCGACAAGATCGGCGTCCTGCGGCAAGGGCAACTGGTGCAGGTCGGCACGCCGGCCGACATCTATGAACGACCGCTGAACACCTTCGTGGCCAGGTCGGTGGGGTCGCCGCCGATGAACCTGATCAAGGGGCGCCTGTCGGGGGGATGGCTGACTTCGGGTCCTGCCAATTGCCGGTAGCCGCGAACGCAATCGGCAGCGGCACAGTAACCTTCGGCGTCAGGCCAGAGAACGTCGTGCTGGCCCCCGGCGCGCCAGGTGAAGCGCGGATCTTTGACATCGAGGATCAGGGCGTGGTCAAGATTCTGGTCATGGACATGGGCGAAACGCGTCTGCATGTGACCGTGCCCGCGGGCACCCATGTGCAGCGCGACGAACAGGTCCGTTTTGGCTGGAAACCTGACCGGGTGGTGACCTTTGACATCGAAACCGGGGCTAATTTGGCGTTGCTCTGAAAATGGGGCCGGACACTGCTGCCCGGCCCCCAGCGGTCCAGCCTGCGGGAGCGTCAGGCCGGAAACCTGCTGTGGTAAAGTGGCACGGCTTCAGGATTAACCAGGTTTACCGGTAAGGCCCCACTCAGAACGCGCCGCACTTCGGCCACCACGCCCTGTCCCATGCGCAGCATGCTTTCTTCGGTGATCCCCGCCATGTGCGGTGTCAGGATCACGTTGGACAGGCCCATGAGCGGGTGGTCTTTGGCAAGCGGTTGGGTGTCGAAAACATCCAGCGCAGCACCGGCAAGCTGGCCCGAGGTCAAGGCTGCGAGGAGTGCAGGCTCAACCACCAGCGGGCCACGGGCGACATTGATCAGGATCGCCCCAGGCTTCATCTGGGCCAAAGCCGCTGCGTCAATGATCCCCCGCGTCTGGGCCGTCAGGGGCGCGCAAAGAGCAAGGACATCGGACTGTTCCAGCAACGTGTCGAACCCCACGGCCAGCACACCTTCGGCGGTCGCACCGCTGCGGGTATGGGCGATGACCTGCATCCCGAACCCGTGGCGGGCGATGCGGGCCAGTAACTTGCCGATGTTGCCAAGCCCCAGAATGCCCAGCGTGCGGCCCGACAGTTCCCGGCCATGATCGGCATGGGCGCGGGCAACCGACCACCCGGCATGGCGCAGATCGTGGTCAACCTGCGTATGACGCCGCAGCAGGGCCATCGCAGTCCAGATCACATGTTCGGCCACGGTCACCGCATTCGCACCCGGGACATTGGCGACCAGCACCCCTGCCGCCGTCGCCTCATCAACGTCGATCATGTCCAGCCCGGCCCCATGGCGGACAAGTGCGCGAAGACCACGTTCACGCGGCGCGATCCCTTGCGGAATCGGCGCACGGACCACGATGATCTCTGCGCCCACCGACTCGGCAACAATCGCCTCGGCCGTGGGGGCCGAAGCGACCTGAAACGCGCCCAAGGCCTTCAGGTCCGCCGTGACCTCGGGATGCAGCGGGTGGGTCGAAAAGATCATGGGACGGCTCAGCCCTCTGCCGCGGGTTCCAGAAGCTCGGTCCAGTAGCTCATCGCGCCGCGCAGATGCGACACCATCAAGGCCGATGACAAAGCGGAATCTCGGCGCAGCAGGGCATCGAAGATCTGCAGATGCTCATCATGTGACCGCTGGTTCCGCTCGGGGCTGCGGAAATAGACCTTCAGCCGGTTGTGGCTGAGGGCGTAGAACGACGTGCAGATGTTCAGAAAAATCGTGTTCTGCGTCGCGCGGACGATTTCCAGATGAAACTCCTGATCCAGCTGGTCCAGACCTTCGCCGGCCTTCAGGCGTTGCTCTGACCGCGCAAGCACATCGCGCAGGCGGTCGAAGTTTTCCTCGGTTGCGCGGGATGCGGCCAGTTCGGCGGCCTTGATCTCGTGGATCTTGCGCACCTCCACGGCTTCGAAGATCTGCCGGTTCTCCAAGGGCAAGCCGAACCGGGCAAAGAATGACATCGCCTCGATCCCGCCGCTGCCGCCGTTGACATAGATGCCAGACTTCGCCCGGCGTTCGATGACCTGCATCGCCTCCAGAATAGCCAGCGCCTCACGCACTTGGCCCCGGCTGACCGAGAAATGTTCGGCAAGGTCGCGCTCTGACGGGGCCTTCCCGTCGTTCTTCCGGGCCACATCCATAAGATAGGAGGCGAGGGTCGGAAGGAACTCTTCCTGTTGCATGCTTTGCTCCGGCTGCATCAACTTCTGGCGTAGCGCGCGATAACTTCGGTGTCCATGTCGAGACCGAGGCCGGGGCCATCGGGTACGGCGATCGTGCCGTCCTGCACGACAACGGGCGCAAGCGACAGGTCATGGATCATCGGATTGGCGCCCAAAGAGAACTCGACGATGTAACCCGCAGGTGCCGCAGCCAGCACATGCAGCCCGGCAAAGAAGCAGGGCGCCCCGGCCCAAAGGTGCGGGGCAAGCCGCAGGTTGAAGGATGAGGCAAGGGCCGCAATCCGCATCGCCTCGGTGATCCCGCCGCAGAAGGCCGGGTCGGGCTGCAGGATATCGACCGCACGCCCCGCCACCAGCGCTGCAAAGTCGAACCTGGTGCATTCGGATTCGCCAAGCGCGACAGGGATCATGGTCGAAGCACGGAATTCAGCCAGACCGGCCCGGTCGTCGGCACTGACTGGCTCTTCGAACCAGGCAAGATCGCAATCGGCAACCAAGGCTGCAAACCGCTTCGCCTCGGCGACGGTATAGGTGCCATGCGCGTCGACCATCAGCTCTACATCCGGCCCCAGCGCCTTGCGCGCCGCCCGCACCCGTGTGGCTGACACATGCGGCCGGTCGTCCATCGACCCGACGCGCATCTTCACCGCCCGAAAGCCGCCCGAGTCGATATAGGACTGCAACTGCGCCCCGATCCCCGCCGCATCTGCCCAGCCGCCCGAAGCATAGGCCGGCAGCCGGTCCGCCGTCTTGCCGCCAAGCAGCGCCCAGATCGGCTGATCCAGTGCCTTGCCGCGAATGTCCCACAGCGCGATGTCGATGGCGCTGATCGCGGCAATGGTTAGCCCGCGCCGGGCAAGTTCGGGGAGGGGATGCCCGCGTGCGGCCGAAGCCTTGGCCCGGCTGCCGTTATAAAGATCCTCCCAGATCGCCGTGATCTGGCTGGCATCGCGGCCGATCAGGGTTGGCCCGAATTCGTGGTTCAGCAGATGAACCAGCGCTGCATAGTTGCCCGCACTTCCGGCGGCATTCTTGCCTTCGCCCCAGCCGACGATGCCATCTTCCGTCTCGATCCGCAGGATGGCAGCATCAAAGGTGCGCAGGCGGCCGAAGTCGCTGACATGCTGGCGCGCCTCCTCGATCGGGATCTGCACCCACCAGGCCTGAACCGATTTGATCCGCATTCCGAGAGATTCCCTTCGTTGCGGGGCGGCCCTCTGTGGGCCGCCCGCGCCGGTTCACTTGATCAGCGGCAGGATCGTTTCAGCGGTGATCCGCATCTGGTCGGCATAGAACTTCTCGGTCAGCAGGCTAGAGCCGTGGTCCTGAATGAACTTCAACTGCTCGGGCGAGATGTCGACCGGGTTTTTCTCCACCATATCCGGGTAGGGCGCGGCAGGGGTGCGGTCGACCGGGGCCACGAATTCGTTGGTCAGCGCGCCGTCATAGCCGATCTCGCGCAGCGTGCCGATGATCTTGGCCCAGTCGAGGTGGCCAAGACCGGCTGCAAACCGGTTGTTGTCCGCGATGTGAAAGTCGAACAGCCGCTTGCCCGCTAGGCGGATCGCGTCGTGGATGTTCGATTCCTCCATGTTCAGGTGATAGGCGTCCAGACAGACACCACATTCCGGGCTGACGGCATCGGCCAGCGCCAGCGCCTGGGCACAGCGGTTGAAAAGATAGGTCTCGAACCGGTTCAAAGGCTCGATGGCCACCCGCACGCCGACCTTCTGCGCATGGGCAAAGCACTCGCGCGTCGCATCGACCACCCATTTCCACTCCTCCTCCGGGGTGGCATCGGGCGTCACTTTGCCCACGGTGGCGGGAACCAGCGTGATGATCTCGCCTTCCAGTTCTGACACCATGGTCAGCACGGATTTGACATAGTCCACCGACCGCGCGCGCTGGCCTTCATCCTTGGCGGCAAGGTTGCGCTCGCCCAGGGTAAGCGTCACCGCCCCCCAGCAGCGCATGCCGTTGTCCTTCAGAAGCTTCAGCGTGTCCTTCGTGTTGTATTGCGAAGGCTCGCCCGAAATCTCGATGGATTCGTAGCCATATTGCTTGATCCGCCGGACGGTGGTTTCAAGCGGCTCGGCCCGCATCCAGTTGTGCGTCGAAAGATGCATATTCCCTCCCTTGAAGGCGGTTGCACGGCATGACGTTCCGTGGTGCCTTCGCCTTCACTCTGGTTAGACCAGATTGTGCCGGATTGGCAAGACGGTCAAGCGTCCCTTCTAAGGGGGACCGTCACAAAGCCCAAAATAGTGCCGAAAGCTGGTGGAACGGCGCCTGACGGTGAGACGCACAGAAGAGTCTGGCGCGACATATCAAGTTTTGGTAAGACCAGATTCAGATAGTGGCGGGGGGATAGCGTGAAGATTGGAATGTGCATGTTCCTGTGGACGACGCATGTCGGTCCCCAGCACGATGCCCTCCTCGCCGACATCAGGGCAACCGGCTTTGACGGGGTCGAAATCCCGGTTTTCGAGGGCTCGCCCGACGTTTATGCGCGCCTTGGACAGCGGCTTGACGCAGTGGGCCTGCAGCGCACGGCGGTCTCGGCAATCGGTGATCCGGCGCTGGACCTGATCTCGCCCGATGCCGCGGTCCGGCGCGCGGGGGTCGACCGGATGCGCTGGGTGCTGGACTGCAGCGCCGCCCTTGGCGCAGACCGGGTGTCGGGTCCGCTGCATTCGGTGCTTGGGCAGTTCTCCGGTCAGGGACCGACCGAAGACGAACTCGCCCGCGCCGCAGATAGCCAGCAACAGATCGGCGCCCATGCCGCAACCCTTGGCGTGACCGTGGGGCTGGAGGCGCTGAACCGGTTCGAGTGCTATCTGCTGAACACCATGGCCGATCTTGCAGCCTTCATCCGCCGTGTCGACCATCCGAACATCCGCGCGATGTATGACACCTTTCACGCCAATATCGAGGAAACCGATCCCATCGCGGCACTAACCCGCAACCGGGCCGAGGTGGTGCATATCCACATTTCGGAAAACGACCGCGGCGTGCCCGGACGAGGTAATATTCCCTGGGCCGAAACCTTCGCCGCGATCAAGGGCATCGGCTATGACGACTGGCTGACCATCGAGTCCTTCGGTCGCGGCCTGCCCGATCTTGCCGCAGCGACCAAGGTCTGGCGCGACTTCGCCGAAAGCCCCGAGGCGGTCTACCGCGACGGGTTTGCGCATATCACAAGACATCTGCAGACAATCGGCCTGCGATAAAGCGGGCGGGATACTCAAGGGAGACGGGAATGAACACCATCAAGGGTCCTGCGTTGTTTTTGGCGCAATTTGCGGGGGATGCGTCGCCGTTCAATTCGTGGACGTCGATCACGGCCTGGGCTGCGGAGTGCGGGTATCGGGGTGTGCAGGTGCCAAGCTGGGACGCCCGGCTGTTTGATCTGGAAAAGGCGGCGGCGTCGAAGGATTACTGCGACACGTTCAAGGGCGAAGCGGCCGAGAACGGGATCGAGGTGACGGAACTTTCCACCCACCTGCAAGGCCAGCTTGTCGCGGTACATCCGGCCTATGACACCGCCTTTGACGGTTTCGCCGCCCCCGCCGTGCGCGGCAATCCTGCGGCTCGGCAGGACTGGGCGGTGGATCAGGTCAAGAAGGCGCTGACCGCGTCACGCAACCTTGGCCTGACCGCTCATGCCACCTTTTCCGGCGCGCTGGCCTGGCCCTATGTCTACCCATGGCCGCAGCGCCCGGCGGGGCTGGTTGAGGAGGCGTTCGATGAACTCGCCCGCCGCTGGCTGCCGATCCTGAACCATGCCGAGGACTGCGGGGTTGATGTCTGTTACGAGATCCACCCCGGCGAAGACCTGCATGACGGGATCAGCTATGAGATGTTCCTCGACCGGGTGAAGGGGCATGCCCGCGCCAACATGCTGTACGACCCCAGCCATTATGTCCTGCAACACCTTGATTATCTTGACCACATCGACATCTACCATGACCGGATCAGGATGTTCCACGTCAAGGATGCGGAACTCAACCCCACCGGCCGCCAAGGCGTCTATGGCGGGTTCCAATCCTGGGTCAACCGCGCGGGCCGCTTCCGGTCGCTGGGGGATGGGCAGGTCGATTTCGGCGGCATCTTCTCCAAGCTCACCCAATACGGCTTTGATGGCTGGGCGGTGGTGGAATGGGAATGCTGCCTGAAGCACCCCGAGGATGGGGCGCGCGAAGGCGCGGATTTCGTCAACGCCCATATCATCCGGGTGACCGAGAAGGCCTTCGACGACTTCGCCGGGGCCGGCACCGACCGCGCCGCCAACCGCCGCATGCTGGGGCTTGGTGACTGAGCGCGGCAGCGGGGGTTTCACACCCCGTCGTCAGTGGTGCTAGAACCAGTGGCGCACCACTGACGACCCCCGTGGGATATTTCCAGACAGAAAATGAACGACCAGACGAGGTACACCATGCCCATCGACGCCGCCCATACCGCCCGTCCACCCCGCCTCCGCCTTGGCATGGTCGGCGGCGGCCGTGACGCCTTCATCGGTGCGGTCCACCGCATCGCTGCGCGGATTGACGATCAGTATGACCTGGTTGCCGGCTGCTTTTCCTCCAACCCGGAGAAGGCGCTTGCCTCGGCGGCGGATCTTGGCGTGGCGCGCGCCTATACCAGCTTTGCCGAGATGGCCTCGAAAGAGGCGCGGCGCAAGGATGGCATCGACGCCGTCGCCATCGTGACGCCGAACCACATGCACGCCCCGGTCGCGCTGCAATTCCTCAAGCGCGGCATCCATGTGATCTGCGACAAGCCGCTGACCGCCACGCTGGCCGAGGCGAAGAAGCTGGCCAAGGCGGCGGAAGCCAGTGGCGTGGTCTTCGCGCTGACCCACAACTACACTGGCTATCCGATGATCCGGCAGGCCAAGGCGATGATCGCGGGCGGAGAGTTGGGCGACCTCCGCCTCGTCAACGTCGAATATGTGCAGGACTGGCTGACCGAGGCGGTGGAAGCCTCGGGGCAGAAGCAGGCCGACTGGCGCACCGACCCGGCGCGGTCCGGCGCGGGTGGGTCTACCGGCGACATCGGAACGCATGCGTTCAACCTCGCGAACTTCGTCACCGGCCTGACGCTGGACAGCCTTGCCGCCGACCTGACCGCCTTCGTCCCCGGCCGAAGGGTCGATGACAACGGCCATGTGATGCTGCGCTATCAGGGCGGGGCCAAGGGCATGCTCTGGTGCAGCCAGGTCGCCCCCGGCAATGAAAACGCGCTGCGCCTGCGGGTCTACGGCACCAAGGGCGGGCTTGAATGGGCACAGGAGGATCCAAACTATTTGTGGTTCACCCCCTTCGGCCAGCCCAAGCGCCTGATCACCCGCGGCGGCGCCGGCTCCGGCCCCGAGGCCGCCCGCGTGACCCGTGTGCCCCCGGGCCACCCCGAGGGCTATCTGGAAGGCTTCGCCAACATCTACCTTGAGGCCGCCCGCGCCATCCGCGCCGCGAAGTCTGGCACAACGGTCCCCGAAGGCACCACCTTCCCCGGCCTGAAAGACGGCCTGGAAGGGGTCGCCTTCGTCGATGCCTGCGTCAGATCCTCCAACCGAAACGCCGCTTGGGTCAGCCTGAACCTCTGACCCGGCGCATTCGATCAAAACTGTGCTTTCTTTCTGCACAAATATCCCACGGGAGGTCCGGAGGGTGTAAACTCCCCGGGGCCCGCAAGGCGCGCAGCTTAGGGCGTTAGACCCGCGCAGCTACCCGAGCGCGGCCGGGGTACGACCGGCCTGTTCAAGCTGGCGGCTAAACGACACCGGCTCGGGTGGCGCCGGGGAAGGGAAGGGCCACCTGCAATCTGGCGGATTGCACCAGGTTTGCCAGTTTCTGACCAAGAGGTTGGTCGGGATCGGCCAGATCGAGCACGACATTCATGTGATTCAACCCGGGACGCACCATCAGTTCGGTCTTGACCCCCAACCCCCGGCACAGTCGATGCAGGCGACCTGCCTGTGCATGGAAAGGCTCGGTCTCCTCCGCCCCAAGGGCAATAATGCGCTTCGGTCCAATCTGCTGGCGCGCGGTCAGCGGTGACCAGTTTGCAGCCTCGGCTTCGGTCATCCGCGCCTCCTCTTTCAGGAAGCTCTCCGGGATGCCCGAAAGATCATAGATACCGCTCAGAAGCAGCAATCCCGCTACGGGGGTAGCCGGCAGCGAGGCATCGCTCCGACCGGTTGCCGCAAGGTAGCTGGCCAGATGTGCCCCCGCCGAATGACCGCTGACCGTCAGTCTTGCAGGATCCGCACCCAGACCGGGTGCCCGGGCGGCAAGCCAGGCCGCGGCCCGGCGCACTTGGCCGACCAAAGTGCCAAGCCGGGTGCCGGGCATCAGGTCGTATTCCACGATGGCCGCGATCCCCCCAACCGCCAGAACGGGCGCCGCGATGCAAGTGTAGTCGGCCTTGTCGCCCGAGCGCCAGTAGCCGCCATGCACGAACATGTGGATCGGCGCGCCCTGGCGAAGGTTGGGCGGCAGAAGGATATCCATTCGCTCGCGTGCGCATTCGCCATAAGAGCTTCCTGACCAGATCAGTGACCGTGCGGCAAGCGCCTTGCTGCGGGCGGCGATTTCGGCTGTGATGGCATCGAAGTCCGGAACGAAGCTGCGGATGCGGTAGGGGTCGGCATCGGGTTCGGGGCGTGACATGGCGCTGCTTCCCTGCCGGAGCGGTGGGTCAGAAATCAATTGCAAGATACTTTGGCTCCATGAACTCCAGGATGCCGGTGACGCCGCCTTCGCGCCCCAATCCGCTTTGCTTGACGCCGCCGAACGGGGCGGCGGGGTCGGACATCAAGCCTCGGTTCAGACCGACCATCCCGGTCTCGATCGCCTTCGACACCCGCAGGGCGCGCGTCAGGTCGGTCGAGTAGACATAGGCGGCAAGCCCGTATTCGGTGGCGTTGGCAAGGGTGATCGCCTCTGCCTCGGTCTGGAAGCGGTAAACGGGGGCGACGGGGCCAAAGATTTCCTCATGCGCGATGGGGGCGTCTTGCGGGACGTTCTCCAGCACGGTGGGCGGGTAGTAGAACCCCTCGCCATCCAAGGGCACGCCGCCGGTGACCACGCACGCACCACGGGCGACGGCATCGCTGACCAGCCGGTCGATCTTCTGCACCGCCTTGGCCGTGATCATCGGACCGCATTGGGTGGCGGGGTCGGTGCCCGGGCCGACCGTCATCGCCGCCATCCGCGCGGCGAGACCGGCGACGAAGGCGTCATGGATGCCGTCCTGCACATAGAAGCGGTTGGCCGCGGTGCAGGCCTCACCCGCGTTCCGCATCTTGGCGACCATCGCGCCGTCGAGGGCGGCGTTCAGGTCGGCGTCGTCAAAGACGAGGAAGGGGGCGTTGCCGCCAAGCTCCATCGAGCAGCTGACGACGGTCTTGGCGGCTTCGGCCAGAAGCGTGCGGCCGACGCCGGTTGACCCGGTGAACGACAGTTTCCGCACCCGGGGGTCGGCGAGCATGGCTGCAGTCACCGGGCCGGGCCGGGTGGTCGTGATGACGTTGATCACGCCGGGGGGGACGCCCGCCTCTTCCGCCAGCCGGGCCATGGCATAGGCGGTCAGCGGGGTTTCCGAGGCGGGTTTCAGGATCACCGTGCAGCCAGCGGCGAGGGCCGGGCCGATCTTGCGGGTGGCCATCGCGGCGGGGAAGTTCCACGGGGTGATCAGGATGGAAATTCCGATGGGTTCATGGTCGACAAGGATGTTGTGCGACCCGGAAGGGGTGCGGCGGAACTCACCCGGGATGCGGGTGGCTTCCTCGGAGTACCAGCGGAAGAACTCGGCGGCGTAGGCGACCTCACCGCGCGCGTCCGGCAGGGCCTTGCCGTTCTCCAGCGCGATCAGATGCGCCAGTGCCTCGGCCTCTTCGGTCATCCGGGTGAAGATGCGGCGGAGGATTTCGGACCGTTGCCGGGGAGGGGTCGCCCGCCAACCGGCGGCGGCGGCATCTGCCGCATCGACGGCGGCCATTGCTTCGGCAACCCCGGCGTCGGCGACTTCGGCAATCGGGCGGCCGGTCGAGGGGTTGGTCACCGGAATGCCGCCGCCATGCAGCCATTGCCCGCCGATCCACAGGCCTTGGGCATGCAGCGTAGGGTCGGCGTAGTCCCGAAGGGGGGCGTCGAAGGTCATGGGCAGGTCCTCAGGCAGGGGAGCTGGCAGCGGTTTGGGCAAACGCGAGATCGCCGGTGAAAGCCGCGTGCAGCAGGTGGCGCATGTCAGCGGGGGAGATCGGGCGCGGATTGTTCTGCATCAGGCGGGCGATGCCAAGCGATTGGTCGGCAACCCAGTCGATCCTGTCCGCCGCGAGGCCGAGGTCCTGCAGGGTCGCAGGAATGCCGATCCGTCTGAACAGGCCCGACAGCGTCGGGATCACCTGATCGGCATGACCAAGGCCCATTGCCACGGCAATCTCGGCCAGTTCGGGCTGGATCGCAGGGGCGTTCCAGGCCATCACATAGGGCATGAGGCAAGCGACGCCGGTGCCATGCGCGGTATGGGTCAGCGCGCCGATGGGGTACTGGATCGCATGGGCCGCCGCCGTGCCTGCGACGCCGAAGGCCAGACCGGCGAGGGTCGCACCCAGCATCACCTTGCCCCGCGCCTCGGCATTGGTTCCGTCGGTGCAAGCCGCCTCCAGCCCTTCGGACAGAAGCGTGATGGCGCGAAGGGCGAAGTGGTCGGAGGTCAGGTTCTTGCCGACAAAGACCCGTTCTTGCGTCACGCTGGGGGTCAGCGGGCGGCGAATGGCCGTGAAGGCCTCGATGGCGTGGGTCAGCGCGTCTGCACCCGCAATTGCGGTCAGGGCGGGCGGGCAGGTCATCGTCAGTTCTAGGTCACAGATCGCGGTAACGGGGATCAGGTGGGGTGACGAGATGCCCACCTTCAGCGTGCGTTCGGAATCTGACAGGACCGCGACCGGTGTCACCTCGGACCCGGTGCCTGCCGTGGTCGGGACCGCGATCAGGGGAAGGATCGGGCCGGGCACCAGCAACTCGCCAAAGTAATCCTGCGGGCGGCCGCCATGCGTCAGCAGAAGGGCCACGCATTTCGCCATGTCGAGGCAGGACCCGCCGCCGATCCCGATGGCCAGATCAGCCGCAAAGCTGCGCTGCGCCTCGGCCGCTGCGATGGCTGAGGCGACCGGGACATCGGGCAGGGTGCTCGCATCCACCCGGACCTCCAGCCCGGCGTCCTGCAGGTCTGCGACCATGGCTTGGAACATGAGGTCAGCGGCCAGTCGGGCGTCGGTGATGACAAGCGCCCGGGTGCCAAGGCGCTTTGCCACAGCGGCAAGGGCATGGCGTTGACCGGGGCCGAAAAGCACCTCGCGCGGGGATCTGATGGTGGCGAATTGCTGCATTCTTCCCCTCAAAGGACAGGCGTCCGCGCCCGGTTTGGTGGCCGGGTAAATCAGATCGTATATGATAAACGATTTGACATGCGATAGGATATCTGTGACCACTTGCCTCGTGTCAAGCGAAGATGATGGCGATGGAACTGGCAACACAACGGGAAGGTCGACAGGTGTCTTTGCGCCCTGTCAGCATGGTCGATGGCGTCTATGACAACATCTACGAACGGTTGATGTCGCTGGAAATCGCCCCCGGCGCGCGCATCGCCATCGACGTCCTCGCCCGTGATCTGGACATCTCGCAGACCCCGGTGCGCGAGGCGTTAAGTCGGCTGGAACGCGAAGGGCTGGTGCGCAAGGCGCACCTGATCGGCTACTCCGCCGCCCCGCAACTGACCCGCAAGCAGTTTGACGACCTCTACGAATTCCGCCTGCTGCTTGAGCCTGAGGGCGCCAAGCTGGCCGCCCGCAACATGACCTCCGAGGCGATGGCAGCGATTGAGGCCATTGCAGCCGACATGGAAAACAGCGGCACCCCGGTCGACCGCAACAGCCGGTATTCGCGCTTTGCCCGCGCCGACGCGCAGTTTCATGATGCCATCCTTCGGGTAGGTGGCAACAACGTCATGCGGCAGGCGCTGTCTGGCCAGCACGTCCATCTGCACCTGTTCCGGCTGATGTTCCACGCCCGCGTCACTGCCGAGGCGCTGGAAGAACACGAACGCCTGCTTGTGGCCCTGCGCAACCGCGACCCGGATGCCGCCGCCCAGGCGATGCGCGACCACATCCAGCGGTCCCACGACCGACTGCTTGCGGCCTTCGAATAGGCCGGACCGAACCCGCGTCGGCGCAAAGCGCCGTGCGCATCTCACCGAGGAGGAGAAGACAGATGGCTGGCAAGAAGATCCTGATGCTGACGGGCGAGTTCACCGAGGAATATGAGATCTTCGTCTTCCAGCAGGGCATGGAAGCCGTCGGCCACACGGTCCACGTCGTGTGCCCCGACAAGAAGGCCGGTGAGAAGATCCAGACCAGCCTGCACGACTTTGAAGGCCACCAGACCTATGTCGAGCGCTACGGCCACTATGCCGACATCAACAAGACCTTCTCCGAAGCGGAAAAGCAGTTGGACCAGTATGACGCAGTCTATTGCGCCGGTGGGCGCGGGCCGGAATACATCCGCACCGACAAGCGGATTCAGGCGATGGTCCGGCACTTCCACGAGACGAAGAAGCCGATCTTCACCATCTGTCACGGCGTCCAGATCCTAGTAGCCGTCGATGGCGTGGTGCGCGGCAAGAAGGTTGCAGCCCTGGGTGCCTGTGAGCCCGAGGTGATCCTTGCGGGCGGCACATATATCGACGTCAAGCCGACCGAGGCCTATGTCGATGGCACCATGGTGTCGGCGAAAGGCTGGACCGGGCTTGCCGCCTTCATGCGGGAATGCCTGAAGGTCCTCGGCACTCAGATCACCCACACCTGACCACCGAAACATTGCCCGACCAAGGCCATCGCTGCCAAACCGCAGCGATGGCCTTTTCTGTTTGACGCCCGGCGACACGCCGCGTACCTGACCCGCGTTCTTCGACCGCGCCAAGGCAATGGCTTTCTACCGGATCCTTCCCTCCATCCGCGATGGGATCACGGCCCATGGCAAGGACCTGCGATCAAGAAGGAATGACAGACGGAACAGCAGAGCCGGTCGGGGGGCGTCAAAGGTCCCTCTGACGCCCAACATTGCGAAGGGCCGGTTTCAGATCAACTCAGCAGGTGGGTATCGGGGATGCCGTAGACCGTCGTCGCGATGCCCTCCATCCGCGCCTTGAGTTGCAAGGACAGAAACTGCGAATAGTGCCGCGACTGGTGCAGGTTGCCGCCGTGGAACCACAGGCCTTCCTGCTTGGTCGGCTTCCACATGTTACGCTGCTCACCCACCCATGGCCCCGGGTCCTTCGTCGTCGCCGACCCCAGACCCCAGCATTTGCCCACCTTGTCGGCCACATCCTTGCCGATTAGATCTGCGGCCCAGCCATTCATCGACCCATAGCCCGTGGCATAGACGATCACATCGGCGGGCAGCACGGTGCCATCCTCCAGCACCACAGCATCCTCAGTGATCTCTTTCACATTGCCATGGGCCAGTTTGATCTTGCCGTCGATGATCAGCTGGCTGGCGCCGACGTCGATGTAATACCCCGACCCGCGCCGCAGGTATTTCATGAACAGTCCCGAACCGTCATCGCCCCAGTCCAGCCAGAACCCGGCCTTTTCCAGCCCGGCGTAGAACTCGGCGTCACGCTCGCGCATCTGGTTGTACAGCGGGATCTGGAACTCATGCAGGATGCGATAGGGCAGGCTGGCAAAGATCATGTCCGCCTTATTGGTCGTCATGCCGCCCTGCACCGCTTGTTCGGAGTAGAGCCCGCCGAGCCCGATCTCCATCAAGGTGTCAGACCGCACGATGTGGGTAGACGACCGCTGCACCATCGTGACGTCGACATCGTTTTCCCAAAGTGCGGCGCAAATGTCATGGGCCGAGTTGTTCGACCCGATGACCACCGCCCGCTTGCCTTTGTAGGCGTCTGGGCCGGGGTGTTTCGACGAATGATGCTGGTCGCCCTTGAACCGTTCCATCCCGGGATAGCTTGGCATGTTTGCCTTGGCGGACATGCCGGTGGCGAGGACCAGTTGCTTGGGCTTCAGCGTGACCTCGGCACCGTCGCGGTCAACCACCACCGTCCATTCCTGCGTGGCCTCGTCATATGAGGCGTGCTTGCAGGTGGTCTTGGTCCAGTAGTTCAGCTCCATGATCTTCGTATACATTTCCAGCCAGTCGCCGATCTTGTCCTTTGGCGCGAAGACCGGCCAGTTCGGCGGGAAGGGCAGATAGGGCAGATGGTCGTACCAGACCGGGTCATGCAGACACAGCGACTTGTAGCGGTTCCGCCAGCTGTCGCCGGGCCGGGCGTTCTTTTCGACGATGATCGTCGGCACGCCCAACTGCCGTAACCGCGCCCCAAGCGCGATGCCGCCCTGCCCGCCACCGATGATCAGCACATAGGGCTGGCTTGTGTAACCCAGTTCGCGCGCCTCGGCCTCACGTTCTTCCAGCCATGAGGGACGGTGCTTGTCGGCACCATGCTTGGCCCCCAGCGGCCGGTCGTACCCTAGCGGTTCCTCATGGCCCTTCAGTTCGACCATCGAGGTGAGAAGCGTCCAGATCTTGCCGTCCTTCAGACGGATCAGCCCATAGCCCCGGGCAACCTCTGTTTCAAAGCTGATCCAGGCCGTGGTCACGCCGCCATCCTCTGACGCCGTCTCGCCCTCTGCGATTTGCCAGTTCGACGGCTTAGTCGCAGCCAGCTGATGGCGCAACATGTCGGCGACCTCGGCGCGGCCTTCGACCGTCTTGATGTTCCAGGTGAAGGTGACCAGGTCGCGCCAATAGCAATCGTCCTGAAACATCGCCGTCGCGCGGTCTATGTCGCCAGACGAAAGCGCATCACCAAAGTCCGACAAGAACCCGGAGACGTGATCTGTCGCTGTGGAATCGAGCATGGGTTTCCTCCCTCAAGTTCTCCCACATTCAAAGTGACGCACTTCTGCTGCAGCACCAAAGGATATTGCATCGCAAGACTGATAGGCTGGCATCAAACGCACCGCGGGGTATGCCGGACCCAGACCAATCTTATGAACTTCGGATAGTCCGCCTATCCATAGAAGCCCTCATGGATCGAAGCTGTGACAGAATTGAACATCAGCATCGGAACGCTCATCGCGGCAAACTGCTGTACGGGCAGACGTCCTTGTCAAACGGCACATGGCGTTGCCGGAACTTTGTCCCGCCGACGACATTCGGCCTACTGATGCGGTCCATCCGGAAATGCCGGAAATCCTCGCGCGCAGGGTCCCATGCCACCAGATACCACAGGGGCGGCAGGATCAGCATGGCCTGCGGTTCAACCTCGCGGCCCGTCTGTCGGCCTTCAGCATCGCGATACTCAAACCTCAGGCGCAGGCGTTCCAGGAACGCAGTCTCGAAGGTGGGCAACAGATCGGGGTCGATTGATCCCATGTCCGACAAGTCCTGAAACGGCGAAAGCTTCCCAACATGCAGGCAGCCAAGAAACCGGCGCAGATCGCGTACTTTTTCCGGCGGTAAGGTCTTTTCGATCTTGGCGAGTCCGGCATCAGCTAGGCCCGAGAACGGCAGCTGTCCGGCTGCGCGCATTGCGGCCACGCTGATCAGCAGGGCAAAGACCTCGGCCACGGCAAGTCGCGCGGTCGTTTGCATGGACTGTGGGTCGAGTTGCAGGCCGCCGCCGCGTCCGGGCTCGGAGTAAATGACAAACCCCTGATCGCGCAGGGCGACGATGTCGCGCAGCACCGTCCGCCGTGAGGCGCCGACCTCTCGGGCAAGTGCATCGACGGTCGCCGTCCCGGAGCGGCGCAGGCTGCGAACGATGGCATCATGGCGGGCGCGAATATTCATGGGGCCAGCATAGCATGAAAGGTGCCAAAATTTGGCGCCAATAGAGTCTATGGGTTCGGCATGGGCATCAAGAAGGAGAACTTGCCATGCAACGCACTGCCGTCAATCCGTGGGACTGGTCCCTGAAACTGGGATACAATCAGGCCGAGATCATCGAAGGCGCGACGCGCCAGCTCATTTGCGCTGGGCAGACGGCTGTTGATGCGGACGGGAACCCGCAACATCTGGGCGATATGCGCGGCCAGATCGGGCTGGCGCTGGACAATTTGGCAGTGGTCCTTGGTGGCGCGGGCATGGACCTGAGCCATGTCACCCGGCTTGGCATTTTTGCGACGGATGTGGATGAGGCGCTGAGGAATTTCGATTTGCTGGGGATGCGGTTCGGGACGGTGCAGAACGCTCCGCCGATGACCTTGGTCGGTGTGACACGGCTGGCCATTCCGGGCCTGATGTTCGAAATTGAAGCAACTGCCTGCGCCTGACGCAAGTTGATCGCGGAAGCCGCCGTTCACCTTGCAAGGCCGAACGGCGGCTCCCACCCGCACACTGCTATACGTCGGCTCGGTTCACCGTGGGGCGACCGGCAGGGAAGGGCCGACCCTCACCAATCTATAGCGCGAAACTGAACTGCTGGTTCAGCGGCAGGCTCCGCGCGCGGGTTCCGGCAAGGTCGTAAAGCGCGTTCGCAAGGGCTGGTGCTGCAGGCGGCGTGCCGGGTTCCCCCGCGCCGCCGATGTGGCCGAAGGTGCCGTTGTTCTGCAGGATCCTGACCTCGAAAGCCGGGGTCGTGTGCATCCGCAGGGCGTCATAGTCGGGGAAGTTCTGCTCGACCACCTGCTGATCGGCAAAGGTGATCGCGCCCTGCACCGCAGCGGAAAGGCCATAGATCATCGCGCCGGTCATCTGGGCTTCGACAATGCCGGGGTCCATCGCAAGGCCGGGGTCGCAGGCGATCCAGGCGCGGGTCAGCTTGATGCCAGCGGGGGTGTCCTGCACCTCCAGCACCTGAGCGACAGGGGTGCCGAAGGAGTAGCAGAAGGCCACACCCCGCCCGAAGCCCGGGCGTTTCAGGCTATCCCAGCCCGACATGTCGCGCACGGTTTCCAGAAGCGTGGCCGAGGGCGCGTGGGTGTCCTTCATCAGCTCCAATCGAAAAGCCAGGGGGTCGGCCCCGGCAGCGTGCGCGAGTTCGTCGATGAAGCTTTCCAGAAAGAACGCGTTCATCGAGTTGCCGACCGACCGCCAGAAGCCCAAGGGCACGGTCAGGTCGGCCAGATGGCCGTCATAGCGATAGTTCGGCAGGCCGTAGGGTTGGTCAAAGCCACCCTCGACCGTGCCGCGATCCGGGCCGGGGGGCGCAAAACCGACAAGGCGCGCAAGGGCGTTCTGCGCGGCTGAAGGGGCAGCAGCGCGGCCCCAAAGGGCAGTGACCTTGCCATCCTGCAGCCGCCCGGACATCCGGGCGATGGCGGCTGGGCGGTAGAAGTCCTGCGTCATGTCCTCTTCGCGACTGTAGGTAAGTTTCACCGGCGTGTCGGGCATGGCGGCGGCCACGCGCGCGGCAAGGACGGCAGGGACCGGGTCGGTGCGCCCACCAAAGCCGCCGCCCATGACTGGGGTGTGAAGCGTGACCTTGCCCGCGTCGATCTGCAGCGCGCCCGCGATGGCGTCACGGGTCAGGATCGGGGCTTGGTTGCCACACCAGACCTCGACCGCGCCGTCGGGCTTGACCCATGCGGTCGCGTTCAACGGCTCCATCGAGGCGTGGGCAAGGAACGGGATACGGTATTCAGCCTCGATCACGTCACCCTTGGCCAGCTCGGCCTCGACATCGCCGTCATCGCGCAGGCGCGAGTTGGGTTCGGTCGCGAAGGCGGCTTCGATGCGCGACATCATCGCGGCCGTGTCGGCGGGGTAGTCAGCCGCGCCCCACTGGATGTCGACAAGTTGGGCGGCCTGCATCGCCGTCCATGTGTTGCTGGCGACGACGGCGATGCCGGTGTCAAGGTCGATCACCCGGTCAACGCCCGGGAAAGCGAGAGCAGCGGCGGGGTCGAAGCTGGTCATCGCGCCGCCGCGGTTGGGGTTCATCCGGACAGTGGCGAACTTCATGCCGGGCAGGGTGATGTCGATCCCGAAGGTTTCGGTCCCCGTGGATTTGGCGACCATGTCGAGGCGGGGCATAGACTTGCCGACAAAGCGCCAGGTCGACGGGTCGCGCAGGGCCACATCTTCGGGCACCAGTGACGCGGCCTCCTCGGCCAGTTCGGCGTAGGTGAAGGTCTTTTCGCCGATGACTTTGCCACCTTCGGTCTTCAGCGTGTCGGGCAAGACGCCAAGGCGCTTGGCGGCGGCAGCTTTCAACGCTTCTCGTGCCCCAGCACCGGCCAGACGCATCTGGTGGAAGCCGCCGATCGCACCGGTGGAGCCGCCGGTCATCTGCAGAGAGAGGATCTTCGGCAGGGCGGCCAGAATGACATTCGGGGAATTGTCGGCAAGGGAAAGCTTGTAGTCCGGCTCATTCGACATCCGTTCGGCAAAGCCTGCGTTATAATAGGCTTGCGCCGGGGGGCCATGCAGGACGCGGACCTGCGACCAGTCAACGTCCAGCTCTTCCGCCACAAGGGCGGCGAGGGTGGTCGAGATGCCCTGACCCATCTCGGCCCGGGGCGCGATGACGGTGATGCCGTCGGCGTTGATGATGACCCAAGGGTTCAGCGGGGTTGATCCGGGGGCGGGCACAAGCGGGTTCGCCGGAACTTCGGTGACCTTGTAGGCCCCGAAGGCGGCCCCGCCGACCATGGCGGCGCCAAGGACGATGAATGACCGGCGGGTGATGGTTTTCCAGGATGCCATGTCAGCCAGCCTTCATCATTTGGGCGGCCTCATGGATGGCGGCGCGGATGCGAGGATAGGTGCCGCAGCGGCAGAGGTTGCCCTGCATGGAATCGTCGATGTCCTGATCGGTAGGGTCGGGGATTTCGGCCAGAAGGGCGGCCGCCTGCATGATCTGACCCGACTGGCAGTAGCCGCATTGCGCGACCTGGTGCTTAACCCAGGCCTGTTGCAGGGGCGCAAGTGCCTCGGGCTGGCCAAGACCTTCGATGGTCGTGATCGCCCCCGTCGCATCGGAAAGGGGGACCTGACAGGACCGGACTGCCTGACCGTCGATAAGCACGGTGCAGGCCCCGCAGGCCGCGACCCCGCAGCCGAACTTGGTGCCGGTCATGCCCAGACCATCGCGCAGCACCCAAAGCAGCGGCACATCGCCGGGCAGATCCACCTGGTGTGGGGCGCCGTTTATCGACAGAGTAAAGGACATGACTGGCTCCATGGTTTCTGACACTTTAGACGTAATTTGTCAGTCTGTCAATCAGTGATTTGACGCCGGGTGGGGGCTCCTCTATCGTGAAGGAATGACCGCGCTGGATGCCCCTGAGACCGACTCGAAGGAAGCCGCGATCCTTCGCGCGGCCTTTGAGTGCTTTGCGCGTTATGGCTTGCGGCGGACCTCGATGGCCGACATCGCGGCAAGTGCCGGCATGTCCCGGCCTGCGCTGTATCTGCATTATGCGGGGAAGGAAGATATCTTCAACGCGCTGGTCCGCATCCATTTCGAACGGTCAGAAAAGGCCGTGGAACGGGTGCTTGCCGAACCAGGTTCAGCAGCCGAGGTCTTGCTGGCTGCGTTCCACGCGATCGATGGGGAGGCGGTGGAGGTGATGCTGAACTCCCCCCACGCCGATGAGATCCTGTCGGCAAACGGACCGTTTTCGCAGGCCGCCGTTGTGGAGGCGCATGCCCGGATCACAGGGCACATCGCACGCTGGATCGATAAGGGCGTGACGGACGGGCGTTTCAGTCTTGATGGCCTGAATGTCACGGCCGCTGATTTTGCCGCGGCGGTGATGGCGACGAAATTCGGAATCAAGGCCTTTGCCACGGGCTTCGCAGACTACCGCGCAGCCCAGGCGCGCGTGGCCGCGATCTTCGGTAAGGCCTTGTCACGATAGCATCTGAAGCTTTCCTCCAGAGGCGAAGGTTCAGGTGTCAACGACCCTGGAAGAACGAGGGGTGCCACGAACAACTCGCAGCACCCCAAATGTTGCAGAAGGATTACTTGCCCCAGATCGCGGCATAGGCCTCGCGGTAACCGTTGTTGGGATCAAAGGTGTTGCCCGTCGTATTGGCCAGCCCCTCTTCGGTCACCAGCGCAGGCGCGGTGATATAGCCCGAGCAGGCCTCGCCCTGGATCGCGCGGTTCAACTCGTCCACCAGCTGCCAGCCCTGCAGGTTCAGCGGTTCGGCGACCGTGACGGCCTGGTATTCGCCAGTGCGGATGCGCTGGAAGGCGGCCTCCGACCCGTCACCGGCAGACCCAGCCTTTGGCGCGCCCCGGCCGTCGATCCCGGCAGCGGCCAGCGATGGCCCCATGAAGTCGAAGTAGAGATCGTTGATCGCCAACGAGTGGGTCCAGGCCGCACCGTGCTGTTGCAGAAGCGTAGTCGTCAGCGGGCCCATCCGGGTGGAGGTTTCGGCGATGGGCGTGTCGACATATTCCAGAACCGTGCCGCCAGCCTCTTCGATCACCTTCTTCATGCGATCAGCCTTGTCGATGGCGATCTGGTAAGTGCTGTCGGTGAAGATCACGACACCGGGCTTGCCACCCGCATCGTCCAACGCCCATTTCGCGGCTACTTCCGACACCTGCATTGCATCGGTCGAGACGTTTGCGAAAATGCCGCCCGGTGCGTCGCAGCCGATCTTCGGACCGGAATGCCACGAGACGATCGGGATGCCCGCCGCAGTCACGCCTTCCAGCGCGGCCTGCTGTTCGGCGGCGTCAAAGCCGTTGATCACAAGTCCTGCGGGGTTCAGCGCAAGGGCCTGACCCACGGCGGCAGACCGGCTTTGCACCGAGCCTGCGCCGTCAAGGACCTTGACCTCCCACCCGATCTTGGCGGCAGCTTCTTCGATGCCGGTCGTGACGCCAAGGATGCCGCCGTTCTTCAGGTCAGCAGCCAGCACGACGATGGTCTTGCCCTCGGCTGCCTTTGGGCCGGCCGTAGGGCCATCAAAAGCCTCTTGCGCAAGGGCGGTCAGACCCGTCGCGGCCAGGATCGTGCCGGCCATAAGTGTTTGAAGCAGTGTCCGTTTCAGCATGGTGGTTCCTCCCTAGGATGCTGTCTATTTGGATTTCGCGCCCTTCTTGCGCTGCGCGTAACCGGCAATGCCGATCGCGATCAGAAGCGTGGTGCCGTTGAACATCGGCTCGACCCAGAAGCTGCCGCCGAACTGCTGGATTCCCGAGATGCCGACCGCCAGGATCATCACCCCGACAATGGTCCCCCAGACGTTGACGCGCCCCGGCTTGATGGTGGTTGACCCCAGGAACGCCCCCACCAGCGCCGGCAGCAGGAACTCAAGCCCGACCGAGGCCTGACCGATCCGCAGCTTGGAGGCGAGCAGCACCCCCGCCAGCGCCGTCAGCAGGCCCGAGGACACGAAAGCGCCGATCACGAACTTTCGGGTGGGGATGCCGTTCAACTCGGCCGCGCGCTGGTTGGCGCCGATCGCATAAAGGTAGCGGCCTGTGGGCGTGTATTCCAGGATGATCCACAGGGCCAAGGTGATCGCCAGCACGTAGTAAGCCGTGATCGGCAGGCCGAAGACGAAGGTGCCGTTGATGGCCAAAAACGCGTCCGGCAAGGTGCCGACCATCTGCCGCCCGCCGGTATGCCACAGTGCCAGCGCGTAAAGCACGGTTCCGGTGCCAAGCGTGGCGATGAAGCTGTCGATCCGCGCGACCTCGACCAAAAGCCCGTTCAGCGCCCCGGTGATGACCCCGAGGATCAGTACGATCCCGACTGCGACCGGCCAAGGCAGGCCATAAACCGTCTGCAGACTGATCGCGAGGATGTGCCACAGGACGATAGCGTAACCGACGGTCAGGTCGATGCGCCCCGCCACCATCGGGATCATTGCGGCCAGCGCCAGAAGCGCGATGATCGCCTTGTCGCTCAGGATCGACCGCAGGTTCAGGATGGTCGGAAAAGTGTTGGGCAGCAGGATTGAGAACAGCAGGATCAGCCCGACCATAAGGATGACCAAGCCATAGGTCGGTGCCAGTCGCAGCGCCTTCTGCATCACCGACAGACCCCGAAGCTCGTTCTTCGTCGGTTCAACCGCGTTCGATTCAATTCCCGGCATGCATGGGTCCTCAGGCAGCTTCACCGGCCGAAGCGGCCTGGATCAGCGTTTCAGTAGAAAGTTCGACGCCGCTGAGTTCCGCCACGGGCATTCCCCGGCTGAACACAATGGCACGGTGACAGATCGCGGCGATTTCCTCGAAGTCGGTCGAGACGACAAGCACGCCCATCCCGCTGGCAAGTGCCTCGTAGAGCAGATGGTAGATTTCGGCCTTGGCACCGACATCGACACCCGCTGTCGGGTCCTCGGTGATCAGCAGCCTTCGACCGGAATCCAGCCAGCGCCCCACGACAACCTTCTGCTGGTTGCCGCCCGACAACGCCTCGATGGCGAGCGTCGGGTCATTTGGCGACAGGCCGACACGGCGGCCAATGGCCTCTGCCATGTCCTCTTCGCGGCGCGACGACATGACTGATAGCATGCGCCGTCCCGTCGCCGAGGGGTTCAGAAAGGCATTCTCGCGGATCGCCAGCCCCGGTGCCACGCTTTCGCCGATCCGGTCCCGCGCGACCAAACCGATACCGGAGCGCATGGCAGACTGCGCCGAAGCGAGATCAGGTGTCTTGCCGTCCAGACTGACCGTCCCGGCATGGGGGATCACCCCGAACAGCGCCCGACCGATATCCTCATGCCCCGCGCCGCGCAGGCCGGCGAGGCCCAGAAGCTCGCCCCGGCGGATTGCGAAGCTCACCGGGCCGACCGCCGGGGTAGCGAGGCCAGTGACCGTCAGAATATCCGGCCCGTCCAGAACCGCAGGCCGCGCAATTTCACGCGCCTTGCGACCGACGATCAGGCTGACCAGTTCCTCGGGCGTCGTATGGTCAATTGGGCGCATCCCGACCATCTGCCCGTCGCGCAGCACGGCGACCCGGTCGGCAATGCGAAAGATCTCGTCCAGCCGGTGGCTGACGTAGATCATGCCCACACCCTTGGCCTTCAGGGGACGCAGGGCCGCGAACAGCCGCTCCACCTCATCGGCGGGCAGGCTAGCGGTCGGCTCATCAAGCACCAGAAAATCGCTGCTGGCCGCCAGTGCGCGCGCGATGGCGACAAGGGATTTCTCGGTCCGGGTCAGGCTGGACACCCGGGCCGTCGCGGAAAACTCGGCCTCGACCAGCCGCAGCGCCGCATCCGCCGCCGCCTCGGTCGCGGTCCAGTCGATTCTACGGCCTCGGCGGACATAGCCGAGGGCGAGCGCGATATTCTCGGCCACGCTCATCCACTCGATCAGGCCCAGATCCTGATGGATGAAAGCAACCTTCTGCCCACCGGCCTTGCCCGCCTCGTGCGCGTAGGGCACACCGTCGATCGCGACGCCGCCCTCATCAGGCCGATGGATGCCGCCCAGCACCTTGATTAAGGTAGACTTGCCCGCACCGTTCTCGCCGAGAAGGGCGACGATCTCGCCACGGCCAACCGTCAGCGACACACCTTTCAACGCCTGCGTGCCGCCAAAGGATTTGACGACACGGTCAAAGAAAAGGCCGTCAGGCGACGGGTGCATTGCAGGTCCTCCCTTGGCGTAGCGGCGTGGCTGATCTTGCGTCAGGTTTACCGGTAACGTAGCCTAGGGTGGTCCTGCACCCCGTTCATGTCAAGAAGAAAGTTATCGATAACATGAACTCCAGCGCCGCCGAGGAAACACGCCGATGAAGGCCAATTTGGAGGATATCGCCAAAATGGCAGGTGTATCCAAGATGACGGTCAGTCGGGTCCTGCGCGGCGGGACGGGCTTTTCGCAAGACACCCGTGACAGGGTGGTCAAGGTCGCGGAAAAACTGGGATATGTCCCGAACCGCCTTGCTGCTGCCTTCGGCGCGGACCAGGCCGGGACACTGGTCGGCATGTGCGTGCCAAGGCTGGCTTCGGGCCTGTTCGGGCAGGTGCTGGACGGGGTTGACCGCGCCTTGTCGCGGCTGGGCTATCAGCTCATGATCGGTGCCAACAACCATTCCGCCGCCGAGGAAGAGGCCTGGATCCGACAGGTCATCGCCTGGCGCCCGGCAGGTCTGATTCTTTCGGGCCGCACCCATACGCCGGGGACCGTCGACCTATTGCGAAATGCGGCGGCACCGGTGGTCGAGATCTGGGATCTGACGACAAGCCCGATCGACATGTCTGTAGGCTTTTCGCATTTCGATTGCGGGGCGGAGATGGGGCAATTCCTGCTACGCCGTGGTCGACGGCGGGCGGGTTATGTCGGCGCTTTGGCCCGGGCCGACGTGATGGGCGCCGCCCGGCTGGAAGGGTTTGACGCCACCCTATCGCGCGCCGGGCATCCGATAGTCGCGCGCGAGATCCTGCACGACACGCCCGGCTTCTACGCCGGCTACTACGGCCTTGAAACGCTGCTCAGCCGCCAGCCCGCGCTGGATGTCGTCTATTTCCATAATGACGAAATGGCGATCGGCGGCATGGCCTATGCCCAGTCCCGCGGGCTTCGGGTGCCCGAAGACATCGGCATCGCCGGCTGGGGCGGGATGGAGGCCGCCTCGATCCTGCCCCGCCGGTTGACGACCACCGTGGTCCCGACCACCGCCATCGGCAAGGCCGCCGCCGAGGCGCTCGTCGCCCGTCTGAAGGGCGAACCGGGGCTGGACGTGACTGTCGTCCCCACGAGGTTGGAGCCTGGCGCGACGGGATAACCCTTCTTGGGCCGTGGTCCACTACGGCGATGGTGACGGGCGGGATTGAGGCTCTGAGCAAGCAGCCGCCGCTGTGGACCTCAGAAGAGGTGGCGGCAGACCCCGCCCTTTCGTCATCCGCCGGATTGGCGGATCAGCAGTTCCGGGAAGATGGCGATCTTGGTTGGCGCTACCTGCCGGCCGTCCAGCACGTCAAGGATCAGCGCTGCGGCGCGGGTTCCGATTTCGCGGGGGAAGGGGTTGATCGTTGTCAGCGCGGGGACGGCGATCCCTGCGATCTCATAGTCGCCGAAGCCCGCGATCCACAGCTGTCCCGGCACCGCGACCCCGCGCCTTTGGCATTCGCTCAGCGCGCCGAACGCCGACAGGTCGGACACACAGATCACCGCCTCGGTGTCGGGCATCGTGTCCAGAAGGCGCCCCATCGCCTCGGCGCCCTCGCGCATCGAGATCGGCGGCGCGCCCACCGCGATTAGCCGGCTGGCGTCCAGCCCATGCGCCGCCATCGCCGCGACGAACCCCGACCGGCGGTCGGCACCACGGGTGTCGCGGCTGGTGTCGCCGCCGATGAAGGCAATGCTTTTCAGTCCCTTGGCCACGAAATGATCGACCATCCCGCGCACTGCATCGGCGTTGGAAAAGCCGACGACATGGCCGATCGGATCCTCGGGCAGATCCCAGGTCTCGATCACCGGGATGCCTGCGTTTTCCAGCATCCGCCGGGCGCGCGGCGTGTGGCGGCCGCCGGTCACGACAATGGCCTCGGGGCGGCGGCGCAGGAACTGTTCGATCAGGCGTTCTTCCTCGGCCATGTCATAATCGGTGTAGCCCAAAAGGATCTGCAGCCCGCGGGCCTTCAGCCCCTCAGACAGCCCGCGTACTGTTTCGGCGAAGTTGGCGTTGTTGATCGACGGGATGGTGACGGCTATGAAGTCGGTCCTTTGTGACCGCAGGTTCGAGGCCGTGCTGTCGAACACATAGCCAAGTTCATCAGCCGCCTTCAGGATGGCATCACGCGTGGCCTCACTGACAGAGCTGTCGGTCTTGAAGGCCCGGCTGACTGTCATGGGCGAGACGCCCGCAAGACGGGCGACATCTGCCATGGTCCGTGACTTGCGGGGTGTGCTCATTTGGCTTTGGTATCGTTACCCCGATCGAAAATCCAGTGCGGAGGGTGGGCCTTAGATCGGCTCGAAGCTCTGGGCTGTGGTGACATGGTGGTGAATGCGCCCGGTGAAGAAGCGGGACAGCACGCCTTCGGTCGCGGCCCGGCCTTCCTTGCGGATCGGGTGGTCAAGAAAGGCGTCCACCGTGGCGCGGTCCGGCCAGTCGATGGCCAGGATCAGCGGGAACTCTGGCGCGCCCTCATCGCGGTCGTCTGAGAAGGTCACATGGACGGCCAAGGCGCCGGGAAAGCGGCGCCAGACCGGCAGGATCTCGGCAAGAACGGCGGCGCGGAAGGCCTCGGTCTGGCCGGGGCGCACGGTGCCTTCAAACAGGGCATAGCGGGTAATCATTCGAACAGTTCCTTTCGCGGACCCTTGAAGAATTCCATCAGCGCGGCCTGATCTTCACCGCCCAGCCCTGCCGCGGTCAGCATCCGGTGGATTTCGGCGCAAAGGGCAGTCAGGGGCATCGGGGTTTGGGTCAGACGGGCAAGGTCGGCAGCCCCATTCAGGTCCTTGACCATGTTGTCAATCCGGCCCGTACGGCGATAATCGCGCGTAGCGAAGCGGGGCATGTATTCCTGCAGGATGGCGCTATCGGCGCGGCCCCCCTTCAGCGCCTGCGGGATCATTTCGGCATCCACACCCGCCGCTTCGGCAAGCGCAGTTGCTTCGGCCACGGCCAGAAAGCCAAGGCCGCACAGCACCTGATTGATCAGCTTGGTGGTCTGCCCCGCGCCCGGGCCACCCATCCGTGTCTGGTTCGACGCGACCTGTGCCAAGATCACCTGCGCCGCGGCGACATCCCCTGGTGTGCCACCCTGCATCAGGGTCAGATCGCCCATCGCGGCCTTCGGGATCCCGCCTGAAAGCGGACTGTCCACCCATGCGAGGCCCTTGGCTGCGGCTTCGGCTGCCAGCGCCTTCGTTGCCTCGGGGTCGATCGAGGACATGTCGATGATCAGCGTTCCGGGGCCAGCACCTTCGGCCGCGCCGCCGGGGCCAAAGACGGCGGCCCGAACGATATGCGGCGCGTTCAGCGACAGGATCACCGCCCGCGCGCCCTTGGTTGCATCGGCGGCAGAGGTGGCGGCGGTCGCACCAGCAGCCACCAGCGGGGCGACCTTTGCGGGGTCAAGGTCAAACACTGCCAGCCGCGTGCCGGTCGCCACCAGCCGCGCGCCGATGGCGCCGCCCATGGCGCCTGCACCGATCAGGGCGATTTTCTCGGTCATGGGCTGGCTCCCTCCAGATGGATCGCAATTGCAGCGATGAGCGCAGGTAGCGACTGGTCGATGTCGATCGTCAGCGCCTCCTCTGGTCCCGGGGGTTCGAGGGCTGCGAATTGGCTGTCGAGAAGGCTGGTCGGCATGTAATGGCCCGTACGGGTGGCCATGCGCCCGGCGATCAGGTCACGGCTGCCGGACAGGTGGATGAACGTCACCGGCCCGCCCGCGCCCGCACTAAGCCGGTCGCGGTAGGCGCGGCGGAGGGCGGAACAGCCGACGATCACCGGAGCTTCGCTTGCCAGCACGGCGGAAACCCGGTCAAGCCAGGGCCAGCGGTCGGCATCGGTCAGGGGGATTCCGGCGCGCATCTTCTCTACGTTCGCGGCCGGGTGCAGGTCATCGCCATCGCGGTAGTGGATGCCAAGTCGCGCGGACAAGCCTTCGCCGACGCTGGACTTGCCGCAGCCCGACACCCCCATGATGACGATGCGCAAGGTCACAGCGACGCCGTGATGCCGCCGTCGACATAAAGGATGTGCCCGTTTACGAAACTGGCGGCGTCCGACGCAAGGAAGATGCAGGCGCCCTGCAATTCCTCGACCTTGCCCCAGCGACCGGCTGGGGTGCGCTTTTCCAGCCAAGCGGAGAAGGCGGGGTCGGCCACAAGGGCCGCGTTCAAGGGCGTGTCGAAGTAACCGGGCGCGATGGCATTGCAGTTCAGCCCGTACTTTGCCCAGTCGGTCGCCATGCCCTTGGTCAGGTTGCCAACCGCCCCCTTCGTCGCCGTATAGGGGGCGATGGACGGGCGGGCGAGGGCGGTCTGCACCGATCCGATGTTGATGATCTTGCCGCGCCCCCGCGCGATCATGTGGCGGGCTACTGCCTGACCGACGTGGAATACGGATGCGATGTTGGTCTGCAACAACCGCTCGAACGCGTCGGCGGGAAAATCTTCCAGGGGTGCGCGGTGCTGCATACCGGCGTTGTTCACCAGAATGTCGATGGGCTTGCCCGCCGCCTCGAACGCATCCACTGCGGTGCGGACAGCGTCGTGGTCCGTCGCGTCAAAAGCCAGGATTTCCGCCCCCGCGATACGCGCGGCGGCGGCGGCAAGTTTTGCCTTATCCCGCCCGTTCAGCACGACCATCGCCCCCGCTGCGGCCAGACCTTCGGCAAGCGCAAAGCCGATGCCCTGAGACGACCCGGTGACCAGTGCGCGCCGCCCCGTAAGGTCGAACATCTGCTGTCCCAAGTTCTTCTTCCTTTCAGTTCGCACTCGACAACTGTCGTTGCCTCTGTTTATGTTATCGATAACAAGCACTGTCAAGACCAGTCACTGTCAACCCGGGATCGGAAAGAGCATGACCAAGCCCCATATCCTGCAAGTCGGCCCCTATCCCGAATGGGATCAGGTCCCGCTTGATGCAGCCTTCCACATGCACCGATACTTTGAGGCCCCTGACAAGGCCAGCTTTCTGGCCGAAATCGGACCGCAGATCAGGGGCATCGCCACACGGGGAGAGTTGGGGGCCAACGTCGCGATGATCGGCGCTTGCCCGCAGCTGGAGGTGATCAGCGTCTATGGCGTGGGCTACGACGCCGTCGATCTGGCCGCCTGCCGGGAACGCGGAATCCGGGTGACCAACACGCCAGATGTGCTGACCAATGACGTCGCTGATCTTGGCGTCGCGATGATGCTGGTGCAGTCGCGCGGCATGATCGGCGCGGAAACCTGGGTGCGCGATGGGTCATGGGCGGCCAAGGGGCTTTACGCCTTGCAGCGCCGGGTCTGGGGCAAGCGGGCGGGCGTGCTGGGGCTTGGTCGCATCGGGTTCGAAGTTGCCAAGCGGCTGGCGGGCTTTGATCTGGAGATCGCCTATTCCGACGTCGGCCCCAAGGATTATGCCAAGGGGTGGGAGTTCATTGCCGATCCTGTCGCACTGGCCGCGCGGTCGGACTTTCTGTTCGTGACCCTCGCCGCCTCAGCCGCCACCCGCCATATCGTCGGGGCCAAGGTGATCGAGGCGCTGGGGCCAGAGGGCATGCTGATCAACATCAGCCGCGCCTCGAACATCGACGAAGAGGCGCTGCTTGCTGCGCTGGAAACCGGCAAGCTCGGCTCGGCCGCGCTGGATGTGTTTGAAGGTGAGCCGAAGCTGAACCCGCGGTTTCTGGCGCTGTCGAACGTGTTGTTGCAGCCGCACCATGCCAGCGGCACCTATGAGACGCGGCAAGCCATGGGCAAGCTGGTGCGCGACAACCTGATGGCGCATTTCGCCGGTCAGCCGCTGCTGACGCCGGTGGCATGATGCGCGCGATCGTCATTCACGCGGCGAAGGATCTGCGGATCGAGGACCGGCCCGAGGAGACCCCCGGTCCGGGCCAGCTCCGCTTGCGGCTGGCGACAGGTGGGGTGTGCGGGTCTGACCTGCACTATTACAACCACGGCGGCTTTGGCGCGGTGCGGCTGCGCGAACCGATGATCCTTGGCCATGAGGTTTCCGCCTTTGTCGAGGATGCGGGCGACACAGGTTTCACCAAGGGCCAACTGGTTGCCGTGTCACCCAGCCGCCCGTGCGGTGGGTGCAGGTTCTGTCTGGAAGGTCTGTCGAACCAATGCCTGAACATGCGGTTCTACGGCAGCGCAATGCCCTTCCCCCATATTCAGGGCGCGTTTCGTGAAAGCCTTGTGGCCGATGCCAGCCAATGCGTCGATGCCACCGGCCTGACCCCGGGAGAGGCGGCGATGGCTGAGCCCCTTGCCGTGACGCTCCATGCCACCAAACGGGCCGGGGAGATGCTGGGCAAGCGTGTCCTCGTCACCGGCTGCGGGCCGATTGGCGTCTTGTCGATCCTCGCCGCGCGGCGGGCGGGGGCAGCCGAGATCGTGGCGACCGACCTGTCGGACTTCACCTTGGCGCTGGCCCTGAAGGTCGGCGCGGACCGCGTGATCAACACCGGCGCCGAGCCGGACGCGCTGGCCGCCTACAGCCCGGACAAGGGCTATTTCGACGTCCTTTACGAATGCACCGGCGTTGCGGCGGCCTTGGCGGGCGGGATCACGGCCCTGCGCCCGCGCGGGGTGATTCTGCAACTGGGTCTGGGCGGCGACATGACCCTGCCGATGATGGCGATCACCGCCAAGGAGTTGGACCTGCGCGGGTCGTTCCGCTTTCATTCGGAATTCGCCGTCGGGGTGGGCCTGATGCAAAAGGGGCTGATCAACGTCAAGCCGCTGATCACCCATAGCGTCGGGCTGGATGACGCGGAAACGGCCTTCCGGCTGGCCAGCGACCGAAGCCAGGCGATGAAGGCCCAGATCGTTTTCTCCGGCTAGGGTGCGGCGCTTGCGCCAATGGCAGCCAGAGCCGCCTCGGCCACCTCCACATCCTGCGCCCCGGTGCCTGATCCGATGCCGATACCGCCCAGCAGCACGCCGTTCCGCCAGATCGGCAATCCACCGGCAAGGCCGGTCATCGCCCCATCCGTCGCACTTGCGATGGCGGGGCGGACCGCCTCGGGCAGCGCGTCGGACGGTTTGCCGGTCGAGGCCGCCGTTTGCGCCTTGGCCCGGGCCGACCGCAGGGACAGAACCCTTGCCCCCACCATCCGCAGCACCGCAAGTTCCACTGCCGACGGATCGACGATCACGATGCATTGCGGCTGACCCATGGCTTGCGCCTTGGACGCGCCTGCGTGCAACATGGCCAGAAGGGCTGCATCGGTCAGTCTTTCGGTGGGCAGCGTGATCTGCATGGGCCGGCCTTTCGGTTTGACGCTTGGGTCTGGTAACGATAACAATTAGCGGAAGGGGAGACAGCTGTCATGTCATTCTTCGAAGTCCATGATCCTGTATTCGCGACTTATGTGCTTGGCAACGCTCCTGTCAAACGTTTGGCGACCGGGTTTGACTGGGTCGAAGGCCCGGTCTGGTTCGGCGATCTTGGGTGCCTTCTGTTCTCTGACATCCCGAACAACCGCATCCTGCGCTGGACGGAAGACGGCGTAACCACTTTTCGCAGCCCGTCGAACTATGCCAACGGCCATACCCGCGACCGGCAGGGCAGGCTGATCAGCTGCGAACACGGAACCCGCCGTGTCACACGGACCGAATGGGATGGCACGATCACCACCCTTGCCGACAGTTTCGACGGCAAGCCGCTGAACAGCCCCAATGACGTCATCGTCGCCCGCGATGGCGGCATCTGGTTTACCGACCCTCACTACGGGATCATGACCGATTACGAAGGCTTCAGGGCCCCGCAAGACCTTCCCTGCCAAATCTACAAGCTCGACCCCTCGGGCAGGATCGAGGCTGTGATCTCTGACATGGCCTGCCCGAACGGCCTTGCCTTCAGCCCGGATGAGACCCGGCTTTATGTTGCCGACACAGGGCGGATGTTCAGCCCCGACCCCCAGCACATCCGCGTGTATGACATGATTGACGGACGGCCGGTCAACGGGCGCCTGTTCCACAGCATCAGCCCCGGCTGCGCCGATGGCATCCGCTGCGACAGCGATGGCAACCTCTGGTCTTCGGCTGCCGACGGGGTGCATTGCATTGCGCCGGACGGGCGACTGCTGGGCAAGATCCTCGTGCCGGAACTGGTGTCCAACATCTGCTTTGGCGGACGGGCGAAGCATCGGCTATTCATCACCGCGACGACCAGCGTCTATTCGGTGATCCTGAACAGAAGGGGAGTGCAATGGCCATGACCACGCCACAGATCGGGCTGATTGGCCTTGGAACGATGGGGGCAGCGCTGGCCCTGAACATCGCCGAGAAGGGCTTTCCGATAGCGGTCTGGAACCGTACGGCGCAAGTGACGCAGGACTTCCATGCTGCGGCTGGCGATCTGGCTGGACGGATTACCCCGACCGCAACGCTTGCCGATCTGGTGGCGGCGATCTCGCCGCCCCGGTCGATCATCCTGATGGTCCCGGCGGGGCCAGCGGTGGACGAACAGGTGGCCGCGCTCTCGGCGCTGCTTGGACCTGATGACCTGGTGATCGACGCCGGCAATGCGAACTTCCATGACACCAACCGCCGCAATGCCGCTGGCCTGCCGTTCCGCTTCATGGGGATCGGCGTGTCGGGGGGTGAGGAGGGCGCGCGGCATGGCCCAGCGATCATGGCAGGCGGCGCCTCGGCCGATTGGGCGCGCATGGCGCCGGTGCTGCAGGCCATCGCTGCGCGGGCCGAGGATGGCACCCCGTGTGCCGACCACATGGGTCCGGCGGGGGCGGGGCATTTCGTGAAGTCGGTCCACAACGGCATCGAATACGCCGACATGCAGATGATCGCCGAGGTCTATGGCGTGATGCGCGACGGCCTCGGCATGGACGCGCCCGCGATTGGCACCACCTTTGCGCGCTGGAACGAAGGCACCCTGCGGTCCTATCTGGTCGAGATTTCCGGCATCGTCGCCCAGGCCAAGGATGCGGCTTCGGGCGGCCCGCTGCTGGATGTGATCCTTGATGCCGCCGGGCAGAAAGGCACGGGCCGCTGGACCGTGATCGAGGCGCAGAACCTCGCCGCCCCGATCCCGGTGATCGAGGCTGCCGTGATGGCCCGCAACGTGTCATCCCGGGTGGCGGAACGTGCGGCGGGCGAGGCGGTCTTCGGGCCGGGGCCAGAACCTGTCACTGGGCTGTCGACCGGGGATCTGGAGCAGGCCCTGATCGCGGGCAAGATCCTGTGCTATGCGCAGGGCTTTGCGATGATGTCCGCGGCGGGGGGCGAGTTTGGCTGGGCGCTGGACATGCCCGCCATCGCTCGGGTCTGGCGGGCGGGGTGCATCATCCGGTCGGCCATGCTGAACGACATGGCCGAGGCACTGGCCGAAGATCCCGGGCGCAACCTGATGCTGGCCCCCTTCTTCGCCGATCACCTGCGCCTGTCGCTGCCCGCCTTGCGCAAGGTCGTGGCGGCAGGGGCGCTGCACGGTCTGTCGTGCCCGGCACTCGCCTTTGGTCTGGCGTGGTTCGACGCGATGCGCACCGCGCGCGGAACTGCCAACATGATTCAGGCACAGCGCGATTTCTTTGGCCTGCACGGGTTCAAGCGGCTGGACGGACTTGACCTGCCGCACGGCCCCTGGGCCAAGGGCTGATTTGGCTGCAAGTCAGCCTAACTCGCTCTCCACCAGCCGTGTGGACACCACCATGACATGCTGCCCGGGCTTGCCTGCCAAGCGGGTACCCCGGGCGCAGGAATGGGGACACCGGTTTCTGGTTCGACACAGTTTGAACGACCGCAGGCAAAACTGAGCGTCAGGCGCCTGCGCGCAGCGGGCTTCTTCGGAAGTTCGTGAACAATACAATCTGCACAGATTCCTCGCGAACGGCGGACATATGCCTGCGATATGCTGAAATCGGCAGCTTGTCGCCGCACTGCAGCAATTCATTGCGCTTAAGGGGAACGTTCCTCGCTTTCATCTGTTAATACATTCTTAGGTGTTTCCAAAATCACTCACAGCAACCAGGAGATGTGAAAGTGCCGAACAAGGTCACCACTGCCATCTTTCCGATCGCTGGTCTTGGCACAAGGTTTCTACCAGCGACCAAGTCAGTCCCGAAGGAAATGCTAACCATCGTGGACAAGCCGCTGATCCAGTATGCGATGGATGAGGCGCGCGATGCTGGCATTACCGACTTCGTCTTTGTGACCGCCCATGGCAAGTCCGCGCTGGAGGATTACTTCGACGTCAACCGCAGCCTGGAGCAGCAGTTGCGGAAGGATGGAAAGTCCGACCTTCTTGCCACGCTCAAGGATACCAACGTTGGCAGTGGCCATCTGGTCAGCATCCGTCAGCATCAGCCCTTGGGCTTGGGCCACGCGGTCTGGTGCGGGCGGCGGATTGTGGGGGACAGGCCGTTTGCAGTGATTCTGCCGGACGACCTCATCCTTGGCGAGAAGCCCTGCCTGTCCCAGATGGTCGAGGTTTTTGAGGAGTATGGCGGCAATGTCATCGCCACCATGGAGGTCTCGCCCGAACGGACATCGTCCTACGGCATTCTGGACGTGGTCGAAACCATCGGCGACGTGCTTCGGCCGACCGGGATCGTTGAAAAGCCAGCGCTGGGAACCGCGCCGTCAAACCACGCGGTGATCGGGCGGTACATCCTGACCCCGGCGATCATGCATCATCTGAATGCCAAGAAACCCGGTGCCGGGGGCGAGATTCAGCTGACCGATGCGATCGCGCAAGAGATGACAGAGAACCCCGGATCGGTGCTTGGCTATCGCTTCCAGGGCAAGCGCTATGACTGCGGGTCGAAGGCGGGCCTCATTCAGGCGACGGTGGCCATTGCGCTGTCGCGTCCCGACCTGCGCGACGAATTTCGCGCGTTTCTGGATGTCGACATGGCGCCGGTTCCGGCCCGCGCAGTTGCCGCAGCGGCGGAATAGGGCCTGAGATGGCCGAGGCTGGTCCAACGCAGGTCCTGTATCTGGCACACGATCTTGACGACAGCGCCATCTGGCGTCGGCATGACATGCTGCGCCAAGGCGGGGCCGAAGTGCGGCTGGCAGGCTTTCGCCGGGGCACGGGACGTTTGCCCGGCGCAGCACTGGTGCTTGGCCAAACCCGGAACGGGCGCATGGCGGCGCGCGCGGCGGCGGTGCTGCGCTGCCTGCCGGGACTTGCTGGGCGGCTGGGCGATGGCCCTCCGCCCGACGTAATCATCGCCCGGAATCTGGAGATGCTGGCGCTGGCGGTCTCCCTGCGCCGGACGTATCCTGCGGCGCGGATCGTCTATGAACTTCTGGACATCCACCGCTTGCTGCTGGGGCGGGGGCTGGCCTCGCGGATGCTGCGAGCCATTGAGGCTGGGCTGATGCGGCAGGTGGCGTTGGTCATCGTGTCGTCGCCCGGTTTTGTGCGCAACTATCTGACGCCGTTTGACCGTCCGGCGCGGCGGGTTGTTCTGGTGGAGAACAAGCCGTTTCGGACGTCAGGGCAGGCTCATCCCGTCAGGGCTGAGGGGCCGATACGGATTGGCTGGTTTGGCGTGTTGCGCTGCGCGTGGTCGTTGGCGATGCTTGACCGGCTGACGCGCGCGGACCCGGGGCGCTGGCAGGTGATCCTGCGCGGCAAGCCGGCACTGGACGTTGTGCCCGACTTTCACGCCACCGTGCAGGCCAACCCGGACATTGCGTATCTTGGCCCCTATCGCTGGCCGGACGACCTGGCCGAGATCTACGCCGGTATCGACCTTGCCTGGCTGATCGACAGGTATGAGGCGGGGGGCAACTCGGACTGGTTGCTGCCAAACCGGCTGTACGAAGGCTGCGCGCAGGGTGCCGTGCCATTGGCCCTTGACGGCACTGAGGTGGCGGCGCGGCTGCGGTCGCTGGGCATAGGCGTGATCGCCAGTGGCCCCGATGAGGATGACTTGCGCGCAGCACTTGTGGGCGTGGACAGTGCTGGCATTGCAAGCTTGCGGGGCGGGTTGGCAGCCGTTCCACGCTCCACCTGGGAAGCGGGGCCGGACGACAGCCGTGCGCTGGTGGCGCTGCTGGAAGATCGGGACAGCGCCGTGGTTCCAGACGGATGGGTACTGGCATGAGGGTCCTGATCGTGGTTCCGGTCCTGAACGAGGCCGCGCATATCGGCGCGGTCTTGGGCGGCCTTGCCCCCTTTGCACAGCGCAGCGGGGCGACCGTTGTGGTGGCAGACGGCGGATCGACCGATGGGACGCAGGACATCGTGCGCCAGATCGCGCGGACCGACCCGACTGTTCGGCTGATCGACAATCCGAAGCGGCTGCAGGGTGCGGCGGTGAACCTTGCGGTGGCGATGTTCGGCACCTCCGCCGATTGGCTGCTGCGGATCGACGCCCATAGCGCCTATCCGCCCGACTATGTCGACCGCCTGCTGGAGGAAGCACAGCGCACCGGGGCAGACAGCGTGGTGGTCAGCATGACAGCGGTTGGCGACGGGCCGATGCAGCGGCTGATCGCGATGGCGCAGAACTCTCGGCTTGGCAATGGGGGGTCGGCGCACAGGATGCGGGCGCATGGCCGCTGGGTGGATCATGGGCACCACGCGCTGATGCGGATTGCCGCGTTCCGGGAAGTTGGGGGCTATGACGAAAGTTTCAGCCACAACGAGGACGCAGAGCTTGACCACCGGTTGCGGGCGGCGCGGTTTCGGATCTGGCTGACGGCGGAGACCGGGCTGGACTATTTCCCGCGCCGAACGCTTTCAGGCCTGCTTTTGCAGTATTTCCGCTTTGGCAAGGGCCGGGCGCGGAACCTGATGAAACATCGCATGGGGCCAGCGCCCCGGCAGGTGGCAGTGGCGGCCCTTGCTCCAGCGGTGCTGCTGGGCGTGGCCGCGCCGCTTCATCCGGCGTTCGCTTTGCCTGCCGTGCTTTGGCTGATGGCTTGCCTCGGCGGCGGGGTGGTGCTGGCCGTTGCCCGGCGCGAGCCACTGGCCGTCGTCGCAGGCTTTCTGGCGGGGGCGATGCATCTGGCGTGGTCCGCCGGGTTCTGGGCGCAGACGGTCCCCCTGGCCATCGCAAAAGGGGAAACGGCATGACCCGCCCGGCCAAGACAGATGCAGTGATGATCGGCATCTGTACTTTTCGACGGCCCTCTCTGGCGGAAGCCCTCGGGTCGCTGGCCGGGCTGGCGCTGCCAGAGCGCGCGGTAACCGTCGTCGTCGCCGACAATGACGACACCCCAACTGCGTTGCCGCTTGTTGCGGGACTGGCTGCGGCGCATCCCTTGGAATTGCGCCATATTCATGCGCCAGCGCGCAACATCTCGGTCGCGCGCAACGCCATTCTTGCGGCAGGTCGGGGCGCGGGCGCCCGGTTTCTTGCGTTTGTGGATGATGATGAGGAGGTCAGCCCCGGTTGGCTTGCCGCGCTGCTGCGCAAACAGGCCGAGACGGGGGCCGAAGCCGTGGTTGGCCCGGTTCGTGCGATCTACAGCCCGAATGCCCCAAGTTGGATGCAGCGCGGGTCTGTCCATGACACGCGGCCTGAGTTGGGGCCGGGTGGGATCGTGCGGCAGGGCTATACCTCGAACGTCCTGCTGGACTTGGCCGCACCGGCGCTGCAAGGCCTGCAGTTCGATCCGCGACGGGGGCGGACCGGGGGTGAGGACACTGCCTTCTTCCGTGACATGCTGCGGGCTGGCGGCCAGATCGTCTGGGCCCCGGACGCCGTGGTGCAAGAGACCGTGCCGGATGACCGGGCCTCTTTGCGCTGGCTTTTGCGGCGGCGCTACCGGATGGGGCAGACCCATGCCAGCCTCCTGGCCGAAGGCAAAGGAACGCCCGCCCGCGCCACCGCCATGGCAGTTGCGGCCAGCAAGGCCCTTGCCTGCCTTGGCATCGCCGGGGCGCGGTCTTTCGATCAGGGGGGCGGAATCGGGCCCTGATGCGCGGAGCCTTGCACGTTGGCGCCATGGCAGAGCTGGTCGGTCTTGACCGGATCGAGATTTACGGCGACGGCCCCCGGATGCTGCAAGACACCACCCCGGAAGGCGCAGGACGATGACACAGATCGGCCTTCGCCTTGCTGACAGCCCCAACACGCTTTCACCGCGAGCGGCGGAGGAGCGGGCGGACACGATCGATCTGTCGCGTCTGCTTGCCATCGTCAGACGGCGGCGGCGCGCGATCCTTGTGCCGGTTGCGCTAAGCCTTGCGCTAGGGGTCGCCTACCTGGCGACAACCCCGAAAAGCTACCTCGCCTCCTCGACCCTGTTGCTGGACGCAGGCACCAGTGCCGTGGTCCGGGAACTTGTCGCGATGGACAGCAGCCGGCTTTCGGACGTCGCCATCGAAAACGCGCGGCTGGTGATCCGGTCGGATATCCTTGCTGCAGCGGTGGCGCAGAAGCTTGATCTGGCGACAAATGACAGCTTTCTGAACCCGCCCCGGTCGTTGGCATCACGGCTGGTGCGGGGGGCTGTCGGAGTTGTGCGCCTGCCGGTGGACGTGGCGCGGATGGTGTTTCAGCCCGCACCCAGCCCAGCGACTGCGCCGGGCGCCGAAGTGGGACAGGTCCCGCCGCAGATCATTCGCGACCTCAGCGGCAAGATCGGGGTGGAGCGGATCAGTCGCAGTGGCGGCGTGTCGGTCTACTTTCGGTCGCATGACCCGGCGCTGGCAGCAGCGATCGTGAATGCCTATTCCGAGGCCTATATCGCGGATGTTCTGAGCGCCAACTTCGAGTCGACCGAGCGGACGACGGAATGGCTGCAGGGCCGCTTGTCCGATCTTGAGGCTGCCGCTGCCGACGCTGCCGCGGCGGCCGAGGCGTTCCGGGCCGAGAACGGGCTGATGTCCTCAGACGGGCGCTTCATGTCCGAGGAATCGGTCAGCGAGCTGAATGCAGACCTTGGTGAAGCGATTGCCGATGCGGCACGCAGCAAGGCGCTGGTCGAAAGCTATGAAGCCGTCGTGTCGCGGGGCGTCGAAGGGCTGCAATCCGGCGCGCAGGTGGGCACTGGCACCACGGTCGATCCGGCGCTGGAGGAGTTGCAGTCGAACCTGTCCAATGCCGTGGCTGACCTGAACCGGATCACGGCAAGCTTTGGCGCTGACCACCCGCAGGCCGAGTTGATGACTGGCGCGGTGGCCACGGCGGCAGAGCGGCTGTTCACCGGCGTTCAGCAGCGGCTGGAGCGGGCGCGGGGCGAATATGCCGTGTCGCAAGCCAGGGTAGAGGCGTTGCGCGACAGTCTTGGCGTGGCCATGGGCGACAACGCGGCGGGCGGCGCAGCGAGGGTGGAGCTTCGGGCGCTGGAACAGCGGGCCGAGACTTTGTCGACGCTCTACCAGACTTTCCTGACGCAGTTTCAGGAGATCGACCAGCAGAAGGATTTCCCGATCGCTGACGTGCGTATCCTGTCGCTGGCGGAGGTGCCACGCGATGCGGATGGGCCAAGGGCCAGCCGGGTGCTGGCGGTGATGTTGGTGATGGGTCTGTTCTTCGGAACGCTCCTGGCGGCGGTCCGCGAATGGCGCGACCGCTTCCTGCGCACGGGCGAAGATGTGGCGACGGCCTCTGGCCTGCCCTTTCTGGGCTACCTGCCGGACATGACCCTTACGACACCTGCGACCACGTCGCTGCAGCGGGTCTGGCAGGCTGCACGTCGCCTTCTCAACCGAAGTGATCATGACGCGCCGGATGAACCGCCGTTGGAGGTGCAGAACCATGCGATCTACACCGAAACCTTGCAGAACATCCGCCTTGGTCTAAGCATCCTGCACGCCAGCGGGCGTGAGCGGCCGCTTGGGATGCGGCGCGTACGAGAGGTTCCCCCGGGCGGGGAACACCTTGTGGTGGGCATCACCTCGGTCAGGCCGGGTGAGGGGAAATCGACGCTGGCTCTGGATCTGGCCAGCACTCTGGCGGCCAGTGGTAAGCCGGTCCTGCTGATCGACGCGGACATGCGACGGTCAGGCCTCAGCCGGGGGCTGGGCATCACCTCCGGTCCATCGCTGGTGGAGGTGGCCTTGGGTCAGGTTCCATGGACCGAGGCGCTTCGGAAACATGATCTGGCCGGCGTCGACGTTCTGCCCTGTGTCTTTCCTGGCGGAATTGTGCATGTGGCCGAACTTCTGACCTCAAAGCCGGTGCAGGATATGCTTCGCGATGCGCGTCAGACCTATGCCCATGTGATCGTGGACCTGGCACCGCTTGGCCCGGTGGTCGATGCCCGGCTTCTGCTGCGCGCGCTGGATCACGTGGTGATGGTCGCCGAATGGGGCACCACGCCCAAGGCCCTGCTGCGCCGGGTCGTCGAAGCCGAGCAAACCTTGGCCGAGCGTCTGGTGGGCGTGGTTCTGAACCGGGTCGATATGGTGGCCCTGCGCGACTACGTCGACCGCTCAAGTCTTGAGGCTTACTTGGGCACCTACGGCGAGTATCAGTCCTGACTCCCCCGCCCCCATCAGGCCGCATGGCGCCCTTCTCTGCTGAAGTTCTTGCCTTCGGCAGATTCTTGCCCAACAGTTGTCCCATTATCCTTGTAGGCATTCCGAACGATTGGGAGGCGTTCGCTTGCATATCATCGGATTCGTTGTGGGCTCTGCGATCGTTGCGGCTGGCGTCGCTGCGGCGGCTGTTGCCATGGGCTATTCCGGTTGGGGGGCCTTCGGACTGGCCGCTGCAAGTTTCGTCGTTGGACAACTCCTTTACGTGGCGTGGGTTGCTGCCATGGCGCAGTCGGAAGCACGGCGGCGAAAGCTGCAGGGCGCAGAGGCCAGCGGCCTTCCCGCGAAGCCGGCGCAGAACGTCGCCCAAAAGGGCTGACCACCTCGCCTCAGGGCCGTCGTTTGGCGTGATGTTGCCTGAGGTGGCGGCATGACCGGCCCCGTTGCTGTCATCATCACAGCCCGCAATGCCGAAGCCACCATCGGCGATGCCGTGCAGTCGGCGCTGGGTGAACCCGAAGTCGCTGAGGTGATGGTGGTGGACGATGCCTCCACCGATGCGACCGGGGCTACCGCCCGAACGGCTGCGGCTGGCGACAAGCGGCTTGTCGTCCTGCGGCAAGAGGTGAACATCGGCCCCGCCGCCGCACGCAATCTTGCCATCGCGCAGTCGACCGCGCCCTTCATCGCCATCCTTGACGCTGATGACTATCTGCTGCCCGGCCGCTTTGCCCAGCTTCTTTGCCATGCGGAGTGGGACATCATTGCCGACAACATCGTTTTCGTTCCCGAAAGCACGCCCGGCAGGATTGATCCGAAGACTTTGCCACGCGCGACCAGCGGCAGCGAACCGATTGATCTTGAAGGTTTTGTGCAGGGCAACATCTCCCACCGTGCGGTCAAACGCGGGGAACTCGGGTTTCTGAAGCCGGTGATCCGACGCAGCATTCTGCTCAACGGCTTGGTTTACGATCCCGCGCTTTGGCTGGGGGAGGATTATGACCTTTACATCCGGCTTCTGCTGCAGGGCGCGCGGTTTCGGTTGACCCGGCAGATCGGCTATGCCGCGCGGGTGCGGGCGAACTCGCTCAGCGGGCAGCACCGGACGGGCGATCTGTACGCCCTTCTTGGCGCGACGTCGCGGCATATCGCGGCGGCGGTCAGCTTTCCTGCGGCGCAGGCGGCCATGCGGCGACATCAACGGCAGGTCCGCGATCGTTATCTCTTGCGCAGTTTTCTTGACAGAAAGGCGACGGACGGGGTCGGCCAAGCCGCGAAGTTTGCGCTGTCGTCGCCCTCCAGCCTGTGGCCAATTGCTGGCGGTATCCTGTCAGACAAGCTTGCATCCCTGCTCTCGACAAAGCACGAGACATTGCCCCCCCAGCGCGTCCTGTTGCCGGTTCAGAGGTCCTCAGCCGTCTGAAGCGCGGCGAGGAGGTCTGCCGCCCAAGCCCCTGCATCGTCCAGCACGACCGGGGACAGATCGTGAAGCGCGGACAATCGGGACAAAGCCGCTGCCATTCGGGCCGGCGGGGTTTGCCAAGCCTCACCCGGTACCGGAACGGCCGGGCAGGGCAGGGAGAGCGGCTGGGTGTCGCTGAACGGGGCATCAGCACCAAGGCGCAGGCCTGCCGGCTGCCTTTGGGGCGGGGTTTCCGCGCGGCGGGAAAAGCGTTCGGACAGGCTGCGGCCAAGGTTCATGACCAGACCGGGGTGCAGCAGCAGCGCAGCGGCGGCGCGACCGGGGTCACGGTTGCGGATGGCCTCTACAAGCTGTTCGTAGCGCTTCAGCGCGACCAGCCCCCGTCGCCGTTCCTCTAACGCCTGGCGCAATGCAGGCTCTGCCAACGGGGCCATACGGTCATGCGCGGCCAACATCGCATCCACGGCCGGCACGCTCAGCCGGTGCGAGATGGACGCCCCATGGCGGCGGTAAAGATACATCGGATCAGGCAAAGCGACGTAGCGCAGACCGGAAAGGAGCAGGCGGAGGACAAGATCAAAATCCTCACCAATCCGGAGGGATTCGTCGTAGCGGGCCGCGTCCATGCGGCTGCGGCGGATCATCGGTTTCAGATAGCCAAGCGCGGGCATGGTGCGATCTTCGCCACTTGCCTGCAGGAACATGTCGGGGGACACCGCAAGAGCCCCTCGCAGATCAAGCGGCAGAAGCAGCGTCGTGCCGCAGGCCGCCGGTGAGGTGCCGAAGAACATCAAGTCATCGGCAATGATGTCGGCTTCCAAACGATCGGCAGCGCGCAGAAGCCGTTCAAGGCGCTGCGGATGCAGCAGGTCGTCACTGTCGACGATGGCGACCCATTCGCCAGACGCCAGATCCAAGGCACGGTTTCGCGCGGCTGCAGGACCCGCATTCTGCGCGGTTTCAATCAGACGGACGCGGTCATCGGTCGCCATAGCCGCCCGCACGACTGCGCTGCTGCCATCGGGCGAGGCATCATCCGACACGATCAGTTCCAGATCAGCGTAAGTTTGCCGCAACACCGATGCCATGGCGGCGGAGAGGTGCCGGGCCCCCCGGTAATTCGCCATGATCACAGAGACTTTCAGGACAACTTGCCTTCTTCCGGGTATCTTTGCTGCACTGCCGCATCGCCTTGGCAGGGATGCACCATTTGCCGCTGAATGACCATGTCCGCAGGCTGGCCGGTGGCGGAAACCTGACCAAGGCGTTGAATTTCTGGGCAGAGTCTTGCCGCTGCGCCCGTAGATTCAGTTTTGACTATACAACCAAGACGAAAGTTGAGCTACGCAAACTCTCCCCATTTTCGCGGGATGGCCGAATGAAAAAGAAGGATGCTTGCCGATGCCAGTTTTCGCCAGTCGACCCGCCGGGCTGATGTTTGCCTGCGCTCTTGTCCTGCTGCCATCGGCGGTCTTCGCCAACGAACCCGTAGGCGCGGCCTTTCGGGATGAGTTCGACACGCTGGACCCGGGCATCTGGTTCACCTCGGATGGCTGGACCAACGGGCCGCACCAGAACTGTACTTGGTCAAAGCAGGCAGTCACCGTGGTGGATGGCATCCTGCATCTCAGCTTTATGCCCAGTACCGAGGGCCAGTCTGGCCATCTGTGTGGCGAGATTCAAACCAATGCGACGTTCCACCACGGCACCTATGAGGCGCGCATCCGCACGGCAAAAGGCTCGGGCCTGAATGCCGCGTTTTTCACCTACATCGGGCCGGTCCACAACGCGCCGCACGACGAGATCGACTTTGAGGTCCTGACGCGTGACACGGGCCGCATATCGCTGAACACCTTTGTGAGCGGCACCCAGCAGAATGGCACCACGGTCCCAGTCGATCCGCCAACAGACGCGGCGTTCCATGACCTTGCCTTCATCTGGGAACCCGACAGCATCCGCTGGTTCATCGATGGCGTTGAGGTCCACCGGGCAGAGAGCAACCTGCCGGTCACGCCGCAAAAGCTGTACTTCAGCTTCTGGGGCAGCGACACGCTTGTCGACTGGATGGGCCCGTTCGAGGCACCGCAAGGTCCGCTGGTGATGGAGATCGACTGGACCGCCTTCACCCCCCTTGGT